>CBDVBS010000198.1:0-7233 GCA_965372275.1 uncultured bacterium
CCCGCTGCCAGAGCAGTGTTGAAAGCTTAAAAATGCGCCATTGGGGACAGTCCCCAATGCGAAAGTTTGTTTTTAAGACGGGACAGGCATCGGTAGTGTTGGCTTTGGGTAGCAAGGTTGGAGCGTTGTTCGGGGGTGACGTTCTTCATTTCTAAAGGCCCGTCCCTGTTTTTCGATAAGACACCGCTGTCCGCGAAGACGCGGTAGCGGTGGCACAAGGAGTTTTAAAGACACGGAAGAGGATGAATTATCCGAGCTACGACCGTGAGGGAGTGGACATCTTTTGAAGACACTGATAAGCTCGAAGACTCGCTTTTCAGTGCCACCCGGAGGGGAGTGGGCATCAGGGGCACGGGCAAACTCGGAGACTCGTTTGTCCGTGGCACCAGGAGGCTACAGTGTGGGGATTTATTTAAGAGCCCCGGCATCAGAATGCCGGGTTACATGAAGTTGGGGATGCCGGGTTACATGAAGCTGGAGCGCTGGCTTCCAGCCGGCATGATTTCATCCACATAGGTACGCCGGTTTTCCAGCCGGCATGATTTTTTTACCTCACAACGCCGTTGAAGGTGTCGACTTGCATGCCCTGTTTGATGAGGGCGTCGATGAAGATGTTGATGCCGATGGAGTCGCTTGCCATATGCCCGGCGATGATGAGGTTCTTGTGGTCGTCATCCTCCTGGATCTTTTTCACGTCAGCCAGGGGAATGTGCATATAGACGGCGGTGTCGCGTCCGTATTTCCAATATGTCTTCAGAACCTCCGGGCCGCCGAAAGTGCCGTTGGCGAATGCAATTATCGGCTGGCCACAGGGGTCATCGGGTTCGCCGAGTATGACGGCGGGTTTGACCGGGGAAATGTGGTATTCCTCGAATGTCATAAGCGCGTCGGTGAGATCACCGAGGGATTTGTTGTTGCCTTCAGGGAAGAGGGGATAGATGCGGTCGCGCACGGCGTGCTCGGTGACTATGTCCAGTACGATGTGGAGGTTCATTACCGGGAGTCCGAACATCTTGTATGCGGTGACATTCCTGTCGTAATTTGCGCCGCGTCCGGCGTATTCGAGATCGCCGCGTCGTTCCCTGAGGGCTTCCTCGGCTTCCCCGGGGGTGGCGCCGATTTCCTCCATGAGCATTTTCTGACGGTTCATAACTTCGTAGAAATGAGTTTTCGCGGTCATACCGATGGGGTGATGCCCGATGACGCCGTCATAGCCCTGTTCCCTGGCGAACATGACATCGGCGAGGTCTATGTCGATTCCGAACAGGATACGTTTCATCTCACCGGGGACATAGATCATCGTGTCGCGCGGGGTTTCTTCTATTCCCGCCATTTCAAGGGCTAATGCCAGTATTTCATCGGAATGCATGAGTCATCACCTCTCAGGAATAGAGGGGAATGATATCACAGGAGGTGTAGTGGTGGTACAAAGAGAGAGTAAATCAGGATATCCAAATCATGGTTTTATAAATACGGGACAGGCCTCAGTAATGTGAGCGTTGGGTAGCAAATTGTATGCGTTGTTTGGAGGTTACGTTCTTCATATCTAAAGGCCCGTCCCTGGTCCTTGAGAAGACACCGCTGTCCGCGAAGACGCGGATAGCGGTGGCACACGGATGAGGTCATAACAAAGACACGCCCAATGCCGAAGACGGCCGTGGGCGTGGCACCCGGATGGGGAAGCGGTGGCACACAGGGGGGTGAATATTAGTGGTTTATTGTTGAAAGGGGGAGGGTGAATCATTAGTGGCGTTGGAGCTCAAGTGCAGTTTGAGTTCCATCGGCAGGTCAACCGTGAAGCCGCCCCCAACCTTGGATGTCAGTATCGATATCTGGTCGAGAAGCACATCGCTATCATCAGGCCAGTTGAGTTCCAGCTTTGCTTTTGGCAGAGCTACAGTTTGCTTTAGTGGTTTGGGCTCAACTGGTTTAGACAGAGGCGAGGTATATGGCGATACCCGATCCATGCTGAACTGACTTATCCATACAGGTTTTTCACGGTCAGGAATATAGAGCTGAATATCGATGATTATCTTGTTGCGGCCTGAGTCGGATAACTCCCATAGCACTGATTGATTATTTTTGATGTCAAGCTGGATGATACACTCTCCGCCGGGAGTATCGGGGTTCAGTATATGCAATTTTTCCACGAGAAGTCCGGGAATGGAGGTGGCTAACTTATTGCCGCCCGTGCTGTTCGGAAGTCTCACTGTTGTGGCCGGGAATCGCAATTCAATCTTGTCGGGATAATATCTTCGCCCAACTATCGGGTGGAGCGAAGGGCCTTCAAATGTAAATTCGATCCTGTCGCCGTTGTCATCGAGCTTGGAATACCTGATGGTGGATACCAGGGATTTCGGTTCCGTGACCTTGTGGGTGAATTTTGGTTTGGTAAACGCGTAGATGGGTTTGAATGTGGACCGTGTATGTTGCTGTTTCGGTATTTCGTGTTTGACCTGGATGGAAGGGGGACGTACTTCCGCCAGTGTGGTAAGACGAACTTCGAGTTCAAGGGGTCCGTGTTTGATGAGCGCGAATGAATATTCACCGGGGGATTCCATCCCGAATTTAATTGTTGTTGAAGGGGGAGTGCCGTTGATATTCACATCGAGCCGGTTAGCCAGCAGGCCCCTGACGGGCGTGGCAAAGCTTCCGTTAATTCCACCGGGCAAAGTGCAATCGAGCCGGTTAAATTCCAGGGTCAGGGAGTCGTTGCGGCTGGTTATGAATTCCTTTGGGAATGGATTGTCTGCAGTGAGCAGGAAAGAATCACCGCCCTGTATCCGGGTTCTTGTGATCGAAGTGACCGTGGGCACATCAGCGGCGGTTTCGCCGGGAATGCTGATGACAGACAATAAGAGAAGCGTACATACAGCGAATGTTACGTTACGCATGTTAATTTCGACCGTCCTCACGCCGATTGGCGTATTCGATTAGTAAGATTCCGAACAAAGCCTGAGCCGGTTCTTTATTAATCGGCAGGGAAAGGCCCCCCTTAATCCCCCCGTAAACGGGGGGAGATTGAGAGGGGAGAAACATGTTTACTTTTTGTTGGAGCAGTGCGCGTATATAATATGTATGTGACTTGTCAAGCATATATGACTTGTCAAGCATATGTGACTTGTCAAGTATCTGTGACCTGTCAAGCATATATTGGGGATACTAATGGGTTTTAGCTATCTGATATACTTTCTTCTTCCCCCCCCGTCCACGGGGGGGTTAAAGAGGGGGCATTCTGGTTTTTCGATGAGTGCCTTTAATTCGTTCTAAGTTAGTTAAAAATGATTAATAACCACTATATTATCCATAAACAACCATGAGGAATAATATGAAGAAATCGCTGATGATATATTCGATCGCTGTGGCATTGTTGCTGCTGAGTGGTATCTCAACTATCGGAGCTGAAGTTGTGGTGGTGACGGGCGACGCGCATCCGTCACTGCTGATGATCACGGGTGATCTTGATGCAGTGCGTTTGCGTTTGGAGAGAGAACCGTACGCCAACTGGTGGACGAATGCCACGCGGCTTGCTGATTCGAACAGCACCGTCAACAAGGAGACCGAGTTCATACAGTTGGAATACGCGCGCCGGGCACGTCACGGGGCTTTCTGTTACCTGCTTACGAGTGATGAAATATATGCCGGGAAGGCTTTGAGATGGATGAAAGAATTTCCAAGGATGGAGCCGGCGGAAATGGGAGGGAAGACACATCTGAGGCTTTCCCAGACGGGACGGGATTTCGCGGAAGCATACGATATGCTGCTTCCGTGGATCGAGGCGAATCATCCCGGGGATCGGGCGGCGATTGCGGAGGAGTTGCATCATGTTGGATGGTTACTGCGTGAATTCGGGCCGAACTGGTACGGCGTGCATAAGAATAATCATGGCATTCGGCAATACTCCGGGTTGGGACTTGTGGCGATGGCGTTGAGGGATGATCCTGAATATGCATCAGAAGCGGCGCGATGGCTTGGTTATGGAACCGCGCAATGCCTGTCGCATCTGCGTTATCAGATATGCGATACGGAGCAAGGGGGATTTTCAGAAGGGATGAATTATCTCAAATACTCCGGGGAGATAATGTGGGACTATTTTTATGCGCTTCGGAATGTCACCGGGCAGGACTTGTGGGCTGAAGAGGATATCCGGAACCTGCATATATATGCCGCGCGTACCCAGATGCCGACCGGGTGCTGGCCGATGTTTGATGATTGCGCGTATGGGTATTTCCCATGCCAGATATTTTGTGATGCATATCCGGATGCCGCAGGATTGTTCGTGAATCAGTACCGCGAGAGGGAATCAGCATGGGCTGAGGGTTATGGCGAGACGAAGAAGGATGGGTACAGGCTGAGAGCGTCGGATGACTACATAATGTCGATACTGCATTACGATGATTCGGTTGAATCGACGCCGCCGGAATATCCTGTCCTCGAAGTGCTGGCAGAGGCCGGGGACGCGGTGTTTCGCAAGGGTGACGGGCCTGAGGCGATTTACTTGAATATGCGTGTTGAGGGATTGAGGGCGTCGTTCAATGCGGCGGGGCATGATAATCCCGACCCGCTGTCGTTTTTTCTGCAGGCATACGGCGAGAACCTGCTCCTTGATCCGGGATATATCAAATGGGAAGAACGTAAGAAAGTGGCGACGGCTGAGAATCATAATATGATTACAGTTGACGGCAACCAGCCGATGCTCCTGTTATCCAGCTCGCCATTGGAGGGATTCGTTGAGGTCGTTGATTCGGGCATACATAACGATGTTACACCGTGGGTTGAAGCGACAACGACATTTCGTGGAGCCACGATTAACCGGACTATTGAATATGTGAACGAGACGTCATTTTTCATACACGACAGGATTACGTCGGAGAAGGAGAAGACGTTCACGTTGAATTTGCATGGACACGCGGGCGGAGAGTGCGGGGGGACTTTCGAGATGCAGGATGGAGAGATGGATGTTGATAAGATCGCGATATGGGAGCGTGAACGGGCGGGAGTGAAGTGTCTTATGAGTTGTCTGAGCGGTGATGCGGAATATGTTGTCGAAGAGGATGAACATTCGTTTGCATATAATGAATGGACGACTCATTCCTGTGTGAGAGTGAGTGCGACGGGTAGGGATGTTGAGTTTTTGACGATCGTGGTTCCGTATGAGGTGGAGGAGACCCCTCCCCAGCCCTCCCCGTAGACGGGGAGGGGGTAAGACCCCTTCGCAATAGGATTCAGGGAACCGAGCCGCGACCGTGAGGGAGCGGACATCTATTGAAGACACTGACATGCTCGAAGACTCACAAGTCAGTGCCACCCGGAGGGGAGCGACTAAGAGCACGGGCAAGCTCGAAGACTCGAAGTGGGCGTGGCACCAGGAGGGAGATTTATTTCCCGGCATCAGAATGCCGGGTTACATGAGGCCAGAATGCCGAGTTACATGAGGCCAGAATGCCGGGTTACATGAGGCCAGAATGCCGAGTTACATGGAATCAGAATACTCCTATAACATCTCTTCAATTTCGGTGGGGCCGATGAATTGGGCGTTGGTTTGGAGGAGTTGATTCAGATGTTTTATTACTTCATCGGCCTGTTCGGGTTCAAAGAATTCCCTTGAATGAGTGATGATGTTGTAAAGCCCGGGTTTGAGGGATTCCCCGGTCCAGGTTTTCAGAGGTTCGGTCCATTTCAACGGGCTGAGTTTCAGATTCGTGTCGATACGGATTAGAATTTCGTATGTTGGTAATATGTGCTTGTAAGGCATAACCGGGGCGAAGATGTCCTCGCCGATATGGTTGCTGAGGTCATATCTTATACCTAATTGGCTGATGAGCTGGAGTGTTTCCTCGTTGTGGTTGAAGAACGGTGCCCGGAAGAAAATCGATGGTCCGAGGATGGACGCAATATATTCCTCGGCTCTCAGAAGTTGGTCGGCCTGTTCAGCGCGGCTCAAAGGTTCTGTGCCGGTGTATTCGCCGGTGAATGACGGATGATCCCATGAATGATTGCCGATGAATACACGTTCCGCATCAATCAGCTCTTCCAGGCGCTTCAAGGCCTGTTTGTCATCCTTCAGGCGCATAAGCGCGGTGCCCTGAAAATTGACCACGGCAATGAAATCGTCCCGCCTGTCGAATGACAATTCCACGAAACGGTTCCAGCCCGCAACTGGGACATCACCGGAATCGAGGTCGCCATCGAAGTCCATGGTGAAGAGGATTAAAGGTGTGTCACTGCTTTTCATCCGCCGGCAACTCCGAGTAAATAATAATGGTAGCATATATATTTACATATCGATGCTTGCGAATATATGGGTGCTCGGCTAACCTGTTCCCACTATATTGTTGTGCCAATTAAGGAGGCTCTCAAGAATATGCGCATAACCACATTTCGCCTGATAACGGCTTTCCTCCTCGCGATTGTGATAATCATGCCCGCTTCGGCCAAGCGGCAGGCTCCTGATGAAGTAACGGAGCGTGAGAAGTATGCCGAGTCCGAGCCGGTCGCGGATGCTCCATTGATCGCGACTTATTTTTATTACTGGTACGACTACCCATCCAAGGCTCATATTGTGAATGCCGATGGTACCGATGCCCTTTTAGAGCATCCCGTGCAATTCGACGGGACATTCAGCTATGAAAACGACTACTGGTTTTTGGATGAACTGGAGGACATGATCGAAGCGGGGATCGATATTGTCCTGCCTGTTTACCGTGGGCACGGCCGTTATACGGAGTGCGAACCGTGGTCGCGTACGGGGTTGGAACGTATGGCGCGGGTACTTGATCATATGCAAAATACCGGCAGGGAATATCCCGCGGTGGGTATGTTCTATGACACGGAAACTCTGCAATATGATCCGGATAACGGTTTCGACGAGCTGTATGCCGCCGACCTTACCACCGAGGAAGGGATGGAGACATTCTTTCTCACGGTGAAATCATTCTTCGATATAATTCCACGTGAGCACTGGGCGTTGAAGGATGGGAAACCGATCGTATGGCTCTATTCATCCGGATTTGCCAAGGGGTATGATGAGAGTACTTTCGATAAGCTGAAGGTATTGTTCGCCGTGGAATATGGGATTGAGCCGTACATCGTCGCCGAACGTTCGTGGGACGGTGCCGGTGAAGCCGACGCAGTCTATCGATGGGGCGCCGCATTGGAGGGATCGAACATCGGGAGTGGAGTTGAAGGGGTTGTCGGGGTCGGTCCCGGATATAATGATTCGACCGTTCCGGG
>CBDVBS010000199.1:0-7125 GCA_965372275.1 uncultured bacterium
CACTGAGGAGCAGGGTTTTTATGAGAGTTTGCAGTATATGGACATAATCGACGGCAATCACACCATCATAGCCACATCGGAGATGACTGAGGGTGAAGGAATGTTGCTGGTATCCCTTTTCACCTACTTGTAGGGATAATTCAATCGATGAAAGCAACGCACCATTACGGTGCGTTTTTTTGTAAAAGCAATCATGTCGGTTATAATTCTACCGGCAACTTATTGCCGGGGAACGAAATATGCGGATCGGAAACGTACAACTGCAATGGTCGGAAGTGGGCAAGATAATTGCCGGTATTGTGACCATCGTGATTTCCTTCATCGTGTTCAGCTATACGGAGAACTGGATAAAAACCATTGTGCTTGCAATCCTGGTAGGTTTGTTCTTTGCGTATAGGCACGTCCTTTTACGCAGGAAAATGTCTCCCAATCTGGAGAAGACACTTAAGGGAGAGGATGACAGGAAGAAATACGGATGATGCTGCCGGACCACCCCCCTCTTACCTGCCCTACAAAGAGAGCTGATTGCATTACCGGTACTTCCGCGAAAAAGGCCGTTGGTTGGTCGATGGTCATAGTGGTTGTACAATTGTCGGGGACATAATGTATGGCCGTTATCACTTACATAATCATTAACTGCCTGATTTTCTTCACCCACCTGGAACTCGCCCATAAATGGTTAAAACCCAAGGGGCGGTCGATGACCGAGATCATCGTCGCGGCGACGCTGAGCTCCAGCGCGCAGATCATAGTTGTGATCATGATACTCGGCAGGCTGTTTCAAGCCCTTCAGATACCACAGTTATTCTGGATGAATGCCGGACTATGCGTAGTGTTCCTTCTTGCTGCAAAATGGCGACCGATAGATGCCCGAAGGCTTTTCTGCGACATCGGTCAATGGATAAGAACCGGATACAACACCGTGAAGGGTGACACCGTCCTCACCATCCTCTTTATAATTACAGTTCTCCTCTTTCTGTGGCTGCTGTTCATCGGGATATTGTACCCGCCATACTCCTGGGACGGCCTGGTCTATCATCTCTCAATGGTGGGCTACTGGATACAGGATGGACGTATCGGCAACCACCTGGTTTATGATTACCACCTCATGCACAGCTATCCTATTAATGTGGAGTTGCTTTTCTTCTGGAACACCGTTTTTTTCCGAAACGACACGATCATTAATTGCACGCAGTTGTTTTACGTACCACTTGGCATAATGTCGATCTACCTTCTGGCGAGACGTACTGGACGGAGACGGCGCCCATCCATGATAGCGGGACTGCTTCTGCTCACAATTCCAATCGTCATCCAACAGTCAACAACCTGCTACGTCGATATTGTCGCAAATACTGTCTTCTTAGCGTCACTTGCATTCCTCTTGAGGCCGAAGCTTGAATTCAGCGATGTTGTTTACGGCTCAATCGGACTTGGGATTTTCCTCGGAAGCAAAGGCGGAGCCCCGTATTTTATCCTCGGTGCCGTAATACCGGCTTTTATATTCCATTTCCCTCACATTGTGAAACGCGTCGGATTCGTGCGATTCATCGGCTGGATATCCGCCGGGATATTCTTCCTGCTGCTTATCGGTTCATGGCAATACGCACGCAACTGGGCAGTGTACGGTAATCCAGCCCACCCATACAACGTAGAACTATTCGGAAAAACACTCTTTAAGGGTGAATTTAAACTCGATCGCCTGGAAGGGGCACATCTCCTCAAGGGATGGAAAGAACCGATAGAGAGCCGCTCATCGCTTGAGCAAATATATTTCTCATGGAGCGAGCCCGGTAATGATTACCTTTATGATTCCCGCGTGGGGGGATTGGGAGCCGCGCACTTCATACTGCTGATGCCCTGCCTTGGTGCTGCATTGCTGATTTCATTGCTACGGCGTGACGGGAAAACATTTTTCATACTGTTGATAATACTTCTTTCTTTCTGGGCAACCCCCGTGGGAAGATTCTGGGTCAGGTATAACTTCTTCGTTGTAGCAGCGTTCGCAATCTCGCTGGCTTACCTTCTCGATCTCCTGCGGACATCACGGGCATCGCATCTAATCAAAGGGGTTTTGCTTCTCCTTGTTATACCAACAATCTTCCTCGGCGCGGTACATGGGAAGCACGCCTTACCTACTACATTGATCAAGTTATACATGTCGTCACCTTTTGAGCAATGGCACTGCACGCGTTTCATAGCCGGCGGATGGGAAAGAAATGTCTTTCTGAAAATCAACGAAGTGACGAAACCCGGCACGATAATCGCATACGACCAGCAATACACGTACTCGTTCAAATACCCGCTATGGAACCGTGATTTTTCGAACAAGGTTTACTACATCAAATGCGAAGTGAGAGAAGGGGAAAAACTCGAGCAGGTACTTGAAGACTGGGAAAAAGGCATCGACAAATGGGACGTCGATTACTGGGTATCCGGGAAGAATTCCAACTCCAGCAAGAGAGCTCGCAAGTTACCCGGGAAATTCAGGGTGATCAAAGAGGGAAAACATTTAGTATTGTTCCGGGTTATCAAGGGAAAAGAACCGGAGGATGACGATGAGACGTAAGCTGATAAAACTCAGCCACTATGGAATTAAGGGGATCATCTACATGATGTGGGCGGGGGTGGTAGTTCAGGCAGTGGTCTATTTCGTTAATCCCGTCAGGGCGGAGAGCTACAAACTCGCCGTGGAATACTGGCAGGGATTGTGGGGTATCTTCTTCGGCAGCCCCGGCGCTTAGCCGGTGATGAGGGACTGTTTTGTTATTGAAGGTCATCGCATATCTTTTCATAACTCTCCTGATGTCTTACTCGGCGTCTCTATTCGCAAGTAAAAGGCTGCGCATCACCCGTCTTTCGGATTGGCTCGTTGCATCCTCAATAATTGTAATCAGTCAACAAGTATTCACGTGCTGGATGCTTGGTATGATCGGGCGTCTGTTCTTCGGCGAATTGTTCATCGTCAATTTCATCCTGTCGATAATCCTGATCCTGGTTTCCAGGCCGGGGAGGAAAGACTGGCTTGAGCCGTTCCGTTTCATCGGGCGCTCCTTCAGGGCTTTAGGGGGATTCTGCCGCAGACCTGAGTTCCTGATATTTTTACTTCTCGACGTAATTCTGCTCCTGCTGCTCATCGCTAAGGGAATCATCTATCCGCCATACTCATGGGACGGCGTCCATTACCATCTCGGGCAGGTTGGTCTTATGATCCAGGACGGGGGGCTCGGTTTCATCAACAGCTACCCACTTGAAAGCTATCCGCGAAATATTGAGTTAACATCTTTGTGGCACACCATATTTACCCGCCACCAAATGATGATGAACTGCATACAGATTCCCTACATTCTCCTGGCCATGCTCGCTTGTTACGGGATATTGCGCAAGGCCGGTTGCCTGCGTCACTCCTCCGCTTTCGCGGCGATGATCTTCCCTACTTTACCGATCGTTTTCCAACAGGCAACTACCGGCTACATAGATATCGCAATCGCGGCCTGCATTTTGTGCGCCATCAATTTCCTGCTTGTAAGCAGACCGCGGATAGGCGATGTCATCCTCGCCGGATTATCGCTCGGGTTACTGATAGGCGGTAAAGGTTCCGGTGTTTCACAGGCCGTCGGGCTGGTTTTCGTCTGGATGATCGTGAAATCCGTAGGGATAAGCAAGCGTGATGGTTTCAAGAGGTTCCTCCTGCTCCTTGCTGTTCTTATTGCCGCTTCACTGCTGAACGGCATATATATGTATGTTCGTAACTGGATCTTATTCGGCAACCCGGTACATCCCTACGATATAACCATCGCCGGGCTGCATCTTTTCGATGGAACACGTCCGCTTGGTTATCTCCACGGGAAGGGATTGCTCCGGGAATTTCATGATGTATTAGCGAGCAAATCATGGCTGGGCAAGATGTTTTATACATGGTCGGACCCCCGGCCGGGAATAACCTACGATGGTCGTCAAGGCGGGTTCGGCCCGACCTTCTTCGTGATGTTCCTGCCATTGATGACCGCATCTTTCCTGGCGGCGCTGCTCCAGAGGAACCGGCGGTTCATCTTTGCGCTGGTTATGGTCACCATACCGTTACTGGCAATACACAACCTGTCCTGGTGGTCACGTTACAT
This sequence comes from uncultured bacterium, assembly GCA_965372275.1. Taxonomy (GTDB): domain Bacteria; phylum JAJVIF01; class JAJVIF01; order JAPKYR01; family CAZSPL01; genus CBDVBS01. The sequence goes on from CBDVBS010000199.1 coordinate 4,119, forward strand.
TATCCACTTCTCCGCCGCCGGCATGTTAGGCTTTGCATACATCGACGGCATCCTGCGTTTGAGTGACGTGAGAAGGTTGCTGCGTTACACCGTTCTCATCTTAGCAATAGCATCGTGTTTCCTTTTCTTCCATGAGAAGCATCCCGGCCTGAAGGGACTCAAACATTACCTCGATAAAGGACCCGCCTATTGGCATGCATCACAGTTTTCAGTGGAGGGTCTCCGTATGAAGCTCTACAGGAAGATCTATCCTTATGAGCGCCCGGGGACTACTATAATGGTTGATCATTCCCTTACGACATATTGGGAGGATGCCACCGGCGGGGAGTTCATGTGCTTGTGGAATCTGGAATTCTCCAATCGAGTTGTATATGCGGGGGTGGACAACCGCACGGAATGGTTCAACATGCTTGAAGGATCAGGTGCGGATTTTGTATTTGTCGGTAACGGCAAACCGTCATATCAGTGGGTGAACAGTTCCCCCGATCGTTTCGAGGAGATCGCCACGGACGGGAAATTCACTTTCTACCGGGTGAAACTGAAGACTGATGCAAAATAACCCGTTAGCACGGGTTACATATCATCGAAAATCCGTATTCCTCTAATCCAGCGTAAGGAAATCCTTTATCGAATCGGAAAACTCGCTCTTTTTGAGTTTCTCCACGGCCCTGTTACGTATCTGCCTCACGCGCTCACGTGTAATGCCCTCAAGCTTGCCAATCTCGTCAAGCGTGAGCACCGGTTTGTCGTAGAGACCGAAGCAAGAGCCGAGTATCCTTCGCTCCCGATCATCAAGTATGCTTAACGCCTTGTTTATCTCCTCGCTGCGTACGTGCATCATGGTCTCGATCTCGGGACATAAGAGATCAGAATTCGCGATGATTTCCTTCAGTGTATTGCCGCTCTCATCAGTGACCGGGCCGTCGAGGCTGATGGTCTTCGTGCTGATCTTCTGGAGTTCCTTGGCTTTATCGACAGTGATGCCCAGTTCCTGCGCGACCCTGTCGATGCTCGGTTCCTCGGCGGTCTCCCTGCTCAGCTTGTGCAAAGCCTTCAGGAACCGGTTGATATTGTCAACCATGTAAACCGGCTTTCGTATCAGCGAGCCGTGGTCGGCGATTATCCTTGTCAGGCGCTGGCGTATCCACCAGGACGAATAGGTGCTGAATTTATTCCCGAGGTTGGGATCGAACTTGTCAACCGCGCGAATAAGCCCTATCGTGCCCTCCTGCATCAGGTCAAGAAAATCGACGCCGCGGTTAAGATATTTCTTGGCGATCGACACCACGAGCCTGAGGTTGGATCGGATAAGCCTCTCCTTGGCGGCTTTGACCTTCCTCGGGTCGGGATCTTCCCTGATCGTGTTGGCCAACTCCACCTCTTCATCCTGGGTAAGAAGTGGGATCTTGCCTATCTCGGAAAGGACATAGCGTACGCTGTCATCGAAGGCAACTTCCCTCACACGCTTTTTCTTTTTCGCGATCTTAACTTTCTTTCCGTCGGATTTCAAATTCTCACATCACCATTCATAAGCTTTGACTATATTAACGTCCAATAAATGCTCGGTGTCGTAAACATCCCCCCAGGCTCTGACAATAAATGCTTCCCCGCATGTTACCTTCGAACGGTGTTCCAACACCCGCGAATGTCTATACAGGGTCAAAACCCGCCTCATCCATCCGATGCCCTCGGCGCGATAATGTTTGTCTTCCTGCGTAAGGCTTCCTGCTTCATTTTTTTCGAAGGCCAGGAGTTGATGCACTGGTCGTAATGATAATAAGCATCGTCCTTGCTACCCATGGCCTCATATGCTTCGCCAAGATAAAAATGCGCCTCGTACGCTCTCATCGATTTTACCTTCCGCGCTTCCTCCAGGTGAGCCAATGCCGTCTTATAATCTTTCTTCTTGATAAATATTCGTCCAGTGAGAACGAGGAGCCGGTAATCATCCGGCATGATATCGACTCCCTCCAGCACGGCTTTCGCCGCGGAATCGTATTCACTCACATTAAAATGCGAAAGGGCAAGGACATAATAGAACAGGTAGAGGTTCTTGTGTTCCATCTCCTCTCCGAGATCCACAAGATCCTTGCCATGAAAAACCGACTCGCGGAAATAATGCGCATCCCTTCCTGGTTGAATCGAATTTTCAGCCTGCTGGTTTTTGGATAACGTCAGGAAATACAAGGCCATCAAGTTCGACGGGTCTTTTTGAACCGCTTTTGTGAACTGCCTCACCGCACCGCTATAGTTATCGAATTTGTATGCAAGCAAACCCTGGTAGTAATGAACACCGGAGGCCCGCTGGTGTGATGACGTCGTCATATAAAGGGCGCCGGTAGCAACCGCGATCAGTACGATGAAAGTAATCAGTTTACTGGTGATCTTCAAATTCATTCACCTGCATTGCCGCACGCTTTCTAAAATGTTATTTTATACCCCGTCCTTGTCTTATTCAAGGAGCAATGAAATGAGACTTGCGCATTTAAGGAAAAAGTTTGGGATCATATTTCTGTCGATTTTGGTTGTTCCGGCAATCCTAACAGCCATGCAATACCATTCCAGGGCCGATGACGAGTTCCCGACAGACCTGTTTGCCCTTGACGAAGAAGTAGAGATTGACGATGAGAATCCCTGGAATGAGGGTATAAGCGCAAGTTATTACGGTTCGGTCAAGGGCAGAAAATATTACGGATGCATAGACAACCTGCTGAATCCCTACGAGGAATACTTCGCAGCCCTTCCCGCCAGGAAAGATGGACTGGATTGCCTGGACGGAAGGCTGGAGATCAAGCTCGATAGTGAAACCGCCGCATTCAGGGTTATCGAACTGAAACCGCATGGGGAGGAAGGCCCAATCTTCGAAGCGACGATCGAGGATGTGGGACCGTGGTACTGCGGCGATGATCCATACTGGGAAAATGCCGGCAGGCCCGCATCGGAAGATGGAATGGACGCGAAGGGTCGTTCCACCAACAAGGCGGGGATCGACCTTAGCTACCGCCTC
>CBDVBS010000200.1:0-7036 GCA_965372275.1 uncultured bacterium
GGCAACTATCATTAGGGTGTGCATGGGGACTGTCATCCTGTCTTCAGGTGACTGTCCCCTGACGGATGGTTTCTATTGTTCATGGATTTATCCCTGGACAACAGAAATCATGATGTCCGGGTGGCACGGTCTGCGAGTCTTCGAGCTGACCGTGGTCTTGGCGCGGATGCCTGAATAATCCACGGTTAGCCCTCGAAGACTCGGGCAAACCGTGCCACCCATCTCACACAATTTATGAAACGTTAGGGTGAAGTGCGCGGCACTCGCAAGATGGGAAGAATACCCGGCAAATGGAATTGGTATAAGGCGGGAAATGGGAATCCATTACCACAGCCTGATAACCCGAAATCCACCCTCCAACGCTCCTACATATGCTATATTCTCAACGATAAAGACATCCTGGGCGGCTTCGGGAGTGACTACATTGGAGACGATAAATGCCGATTCGATGGGGTCGATGTCGATTACCTGAAGGCCCCATAATTCATCCGCAACATATGCATACCCGCCGTCTAAAAACAGATCCCGTGCAATAGCTGGAGTATCAACACAATTCACTATATACGCCGATTCATACGGTTCCACATCGATAATCTGCATGCCGTATACACCATCAGTAACATATGCACAACCATCATAAACGGCAACACCAAGCGCGACTCCGGGGGTGGTTACGGTTTTAACAATAGACGCCTCGTTAACCGGGTCGATATCGACAATCTGCAAACCCGTTGTCTGCTCCGTGATGTATGCATACCCGCCGGAAACATCCAACCCCCAGGCTTCACCCGGGATGGCAACTGTTTTGACAATACTTGCCGTGCCGGGATCAGTTGCATCTATGATCAGAAATCCATCCACCCCGGCAGCGGCGTATGCATAACCGCCGTCTAAAACCACTTCATATACTTTTCCGATTGTCGGGATGCTGTTCACGATGTGAGCTGTACCGGCGTCGGAGATATCGATAACCTGCACGCCGCCCAGTTCGTCCGCTGCCCACGCATAATCGGCATCGAGTACAACATCGACGCAATACCCGGGGGTATCAACATAATTAGTTATATGTATCGAATAGAGGGGATCAAGATCGACGATCTGCAGGCCTACAAATCCGTCGGCGACATATGCGTAATCACCGTCAACCGCCACACCCATCGCCTGTCCGGGAGTTTGAACCGTCGCGGCAACGAAGGCGGTTTCAGGGGTGCTGATATCCGCGAACCATAATCCCGCGTCCTCATCGATCAGACAGACATAACCATCACCCACTCTTACAGCGTTGACCCTGCCGGGAGTATCTACTGTTGCGACTATTGCCGCCGACTCGATAGGGTCGACATCAATAATTTGCATCCCGGAAATTTCATCCGAAAGATACGCATAACCGTCAGAGAAATCATTTCCATAAACCCTTCCCGGGGTATCGATTGTCTTAACAATATTGGCTGATGCAATGGGGTCAACATCAATGATATCCAGGCCTTCGTCGTATACGCCTACATACGCAAACCCATTATCCACAACGACATCGAAAGCCCAGCCAGATGTCATAAGTTGTTTCTCGATAAACGCCGATTCGGGAGGATCGATGTCGATTATCTGCAAACCGACAAACAGATCAGCGACATATGCATGACCGTCGGAAATATACACTGCAAACGAAGTGCCGATCGTGTTCACGGTATTAAATATGTATGCCGATTCGGGAGTGGAGATATCGATAATGCGAAGACCCGTTGTGTAGTCCACGACGTATGCATAATCCCCGTCCAGTGCTATCTCATAATATGTGCCGGGATCATCCACAACCTTCACAACCGATGGAGATTCAACCGGATCGACATCGACCACCACGAATCCTCCATTGTAATCGGCGATGTATGCATATCCGTCCCCGATTGCGACACCCCTTGCCCTGTCGTATGAATCTATCTTGCTTACCACACCGGATTGAGCGGATCGGTCATATCAAAAATATGCGTGCCTGTCACATGTCCCGCGACATACAGGTAATCACCCGCGTAACGAACATCCTGCGGCGCAAAATTGAGATGCGGAGGCGTGATGTCTTCAGGATTGATGGGCGCCTTTTCGGATACCGTCAGCTCAACATGTTTATGAAGCTGGACTCCGGGTGCGGTCAATGAAGTCGCTGAAATCCTCACACCAAATTTTCCCGCCGGGACACCTTCAGTATTTGTTATTGTTGCACCCCAGGTTGAACCGCTCAAAAGAGCCAAAAGGGTTGAATCATCGCCGGTTATTTCAGGGGCTGCAATCTCAACTTCGCTCACGTCGTCCTGCCAATCCATAACATCAACCCATACTTCGGTTTCCGAACCCACATCCTCAAATAAGATGTCCTGCATGAAATCCTCAATCGCGTACGGTTCTTTGCAGTTGCCGGGCCATGAGGCTGTAACCGCATACTGGATAGCCCAGTATTGAGGTGGCTTGGGAATATAAACCTTATAACCCACCGTATCCTCATACCCGCCTGAGAACTTCCGGTATGGCTGGTCTGTAGCGAATACCATGAACGGATTAATCGTATCTCCACCCGCGATATCAAAAAGCCCCGTCCACCCGTCGGCATCAATTATCGTGTGCCCATATTGCGTTGTATAAAGTATTCCACGAACATCGTAACCGCTTATCGCATACGGATTCTTCAAAGTTATGTCCAGATCCATGATCCGGGTTATGGTATTGAAACCGGTCACAGCAATTTCAAGACAATCATCGCATGAAGGCGGGGAGAGCATATCCGTGATGTTGAAATGAGCCTGTACATCCCGGTTATCAACAGGATTTGCATTGGCGGTAAGATTCGCCGGGTCAAGCGCTATATCCCATAAACCCCACATTACACGGTTCGAGCTGGATTCCTTTTCAGTTTCATCCTGAACCGTCCCCGGAGAGGTTACCGAGGGGCTATGTCCATCTGAACAGCCAATCATAATAAAAGAAAAGAGAAGGATTACCCCGATGAAATTCCAGCGAATTGTTGAGTACATCATTTTCCTCCATCCAGATATTCCTGAATCTGTCGATATTTAAATCCGTTTTCATCAAAGAGAAAAGACGTTATCCCTTTACTAAAACGATTTTACAATCAATGGCCGGATATCACAATATGAAAAAATCCCCACCCTTTGCTTCCATTGGATGGGGATATTATTTCTCGTTGAATACGCCCGCTGTGGGATTCTACTCCTCGATGGGTTTAATATCAATAAGTCTTGCGCGTTCTTCCTTGGCTTCGGTGGCTTTCTTGGACATGGGCTTGGCGAAGATAAGACGTCCCGCCACGGTCTGAAGGATCGAAGTCACCGCGACATCGACATCCTTGCCGATATGCGTATCCCCACCCTCCACGACAATCATCGTGCCGTCTGGAAGATAGGCCACACCCTGTCCTGCCTCGCGTCCGTACTTGATAACCTGCACGTTGAGTTCCTCGCCCGGCAGGAATACCGGCTTCAGAGCGTTGGCGAGTTCGTTGATGTTGAGCACGTCAACCCCTTGCAAAATTGCGACCTTGTTGAGGTTGTAATCGTTGGTCACAACCTTCCCGCCGAGACGTTTGGCAATGGATACCAGGTGCGAATCAACATCCGGGCCGTCTTCATCACGTTCGCTGAAATCGTCATAGATCTCAATCGACATCTCGGGGTCTTCCTGCATTTTGTTGAGGTTATCCAGCCCCAGGCGACCGCGGTTACGTTTGAGCGCATCGGATGAATCCGCTAACTTCTGCAGTTCCTTGAGCACCGTGGCCGGGCAGATGATAGGTCCCTCGAGAAACCGGGTTTTGCATATGTCGGAAATGCGGCCATCAATGATAATGTTCGTATCGAGCACCTTTGGCGATGAGTGTGAGCTCTCATTACCCTCGCCCCCAAGGCCGAGATTTACATTAGACAGGAGGAAACTGAATATGTAGATACTCACAAGGGTAACCGCCAGTGTCACAAGCAGCGTCACCCCGGAAAACTCCGGTCCCAGCTCCAGGAAGATTGGAGCCAACAGGTAGTTGGTGATTACAAAACTCACGCTGAGTCCAAGCACGCCGCCTATGAGCCCTGACATGATCTTCGGCCCGGATGAACGGGCGATTATATTCAGGAACCATTCATTGAAACTCTGGACGTACTTATAGATAAGGGACGCTAAAATAAATCCGATTAGTGCGAAGGCGATTATCAAACCGGATTGATTGGGGAAGTTCGTCTGATGTGGAAGATTTCCCTCGGAGTACTTACTTATCGCGTATCCAATAATTCCCCCGAAAACAAAGCAGATGAATCGCATGAAATTGAGGCCCATAATAAACCTCCGAAAATAATAATGTAATAAAATATTAAAATATAATATAAAATAATAATTATAATCATTTATTAACCATTAAATTTAACACATCATTATATTAATGTCCACCCCTTCCCGAAAGTTTGGCCTTATCCTGTTTAGACTCATGGAACGCCATTTTGGTTGGAATTTTTTGCAAATACAGCCCCCGCCGGGTTGTTGACTATCTCGCGCGAATCTTTATAGGGAGAATTAATCATTATTAGCTATGCAGTGTGGCACGACCTGGGCGAGTCTTCGAGCCCTGGCCGTGGTCTGTATTTTAAGCATCAATGCCACGGCCAGCCTTCGAGGACTCAGGCAGGCCGTGCCACCCGGCATCATAGCTAAGAATGATTAATAAGTAGTATAACGATACGGGTCATCGGTGTTATTATTGACCCGTAATACCATGCTTAAGCCGCTATACAAAATACTTATCAGAAAACGACCGGCTCGCTTTCGCGATCTGGAATCCGACGGTGATGAGCACGCGTATGCCGAATGGGAGTACAGATCAGCCAAGTCGGACTGGAAGAAATTCTATGCAGGACGCATCGATCTTGAATCGAAGCGCTTGATCGATCTCGGCTGCGGACTTGGTGGAAGATCCGTCTTCTATGCCACATTCGCTCCGTCCGAGATTATCGGCGTGGATATAGTTGAAGAGAATGTTTGCAAATCGAAGCGATTCGCGGATGAGAAGGGCTGTTCAGCAACAGCCAAATTTGAAATCGCGGATGCCGTCAATCTGCCGTTCGATGACGGATCATTCGATATTGCTTTCTCCGAGAATTCCTTCGAGCATTATCCCGACCCCGAAGGCGTCTTAGGTGAGGCCGGCCGGGTTCTCAAACCGGGCGGTTTGTTTGTAATAAATTTCTCCCAGTGGGGCGCACCGAACGGGCATCATCTCGAATCATGGGGAAACATCTCATGGACGCATCTCGTATTAAGCACCGATGAGATCCTTGAGATAACAGGAGAAGTAGGGAGACGGGCCATCAATAATGCCGCTGACGACCAGGCTCGTGACAGGATCGCGGGGAAACTCAAGTGGGATCTTGCGCATCATGCTGAATGCCTCAATCGACTGAGTATCAAGCGGTTCGAATCGATGATCCGGAACAGTGGGATATGGGATGTCCTTCACAGGCGACGAACCACCGCTGCATGGTGGATGTTTCCGCTTAAAACAATACCCGGTTTGAATGAACTGACTGTCGGAAGAAACGTGTATATCCTTCGGAAAATCAGAAAACCTTAAACCGTATTGCACCCCCTGAATTCCCCTAAAATCGCGCTAACCCTTATTAAATCAGGCTAATCATTAACTTCGTTTCGATCATATGAATATCTCATTCATCCATTTCACCGATGCTATTGATGGGGAAATAAATTTTTGGAGACAAGAATAATGCGTCCTTCACTGAGACAGATAATTACTTTCGCGGTATTTCTTTTCCTGAGCACAACGATCTTAGGATTCTACTCCTGTTCGAGTGCGAAAAGTCTGGATCGTGGGGTTGTGACACCCCAGGGGGATTACGAACGTAAGGCGCACGACACGGACTGGCTCGAAGCCGGGCGCGGCCCGCTGGGCTGCTTCGATATCACGGTACCGGCCGGGGGCGGTATTGCCGATATCGTACCGGTACGCGCCGCCGATTTCCATTTGGATATCACCGAGCACCTCATCCCGCCCGCGTGCGAGGATTGCATACTGTTCGGTGAATTCATGCCGGTCTATGGGGGATTAGCCGCAACGGTTACACTTAAGAACCCGTTCCCGCCATTCATCACCATGAATGGTTATGACGTCCGGCTGGTTGTGCTGTCTTCGTGGCAGGTCCAGTTCCCGTCCGGCAGAACATCCGATTTGCTGATGAACCCCGACGGTTTCACGGATATCTACAAGTCTGAGAAATTCCTGACCGATATCAGCCCGTATGTGCAGTTCGGTGATCACTCAAACGGCTACACAATCCCGTCGGGTGAGTCACAGACCAAGGAAATGCGGCTCTATTCCGAAGAGGGTTACGTCACCTTCCAGGTAATTCTGGACGTATCATGGAAACCCGCCTTCTTCCTCGAAACCGGTGACCCGCCAGGCTTAAGCCACTGCAAGGAAGCCTACTGTATTGACACTTCCCTCATCGGAGTTTTCATCCCGGGCAATGAGGGAGTCATGATCAACATCGATGTTTATGACTGGCAGGACGATGCAAATGACGCCAGGATATTCGTCGAAGCTCCAACAATGCTCGCAACTCTGCTGGAGCTCGACCTGGTCGAGAAGGAAGCAACCGATTTCGCATCTTTTACGGGCTTCGTACGTAACGAGGGTGGAATCCTGTTCGCTGAGAATCCGCTGCTTATCAAAGTTATCGACCCGTTCATCAAGAAAGACGGCACGAGTCCGGTAGCTTACCAGCTCGTGTGGTTCAATACTGAATAAAAACTCGGCCTTCTACGGTTAAATAGATTGCAACCGTTCTTCGGGACGGTTTTTTAATTCAACAATCCATGCAAGGACAACATCTTATTTCCGGGTGGCACATGAATGTCTTCAGAAGGGTGGTCTTCATATCTTCACAACCCATCACTTCAAAAAGACCACCCCTTTACTCGAAGACTCGTAAAAGGGTGCCACACGGAATAAGACCAATTCTCCTTAGCAAAT
>CBDVBS010000201.1:0-7035 GCA_965372275.1 uncultured bacterium
GGCAGGAGGATATCATCGGTGTAAGCATCAAGTGCCAGCCTGAATTGTCGGTCGAATATGGCGTAACAGCCTGCCTGCTTCCCGCTTTTCTCCCGTTCGGTTCAGGACCGGAAGGAAAAAAAACGGCGGTAGCAACGGTATGCGAGGGCGACACGAAGGGGCTGATTTCCTGTGCAATGCTCCACGCGTTGAATCCCGGCATGCCGCCATTATTCGGGGATGTGAAATATTTCAATGACGATGCCGTAATCGTCTCAAACTGCGGTGGATCCTCCGTCGCATGGGCCTCAGGCAATAATGATAAAGCCGGTTTGCTAAACGGTGTAAGCATCAAGGGGCAATGCCAGGGTAACGCGGGCGGCGCGGTGGGATACCACGGGAAACCGGGAGAGGTCACCGTGGCAAGGCTCATCCGTATCGCCGGTGAATATATAATGCAGTTGGGCTTAGGCGACTCGATTACAATTGATGAGAAGATAATGAGCAGGATTCAATGGGGTGAGATGTGGCCCCATGTTGCCATCGATTTCGGTGATATGTTCGACGCCGATGCATTCGTCAAATCATTGGGCTCGAATCATCTGTCCGCGACATATGGCGATTATACATCCGAGATAGAACATATCTGTAAACGCTTCGAAATCCCGATTGTCCGTATTGATGACGCTTGCGAAATGCAGGCATTCGTGAGTGAATTTTAATGGGGTCCGACCCTAATTATCCGCTTTGACGCTCGCTAAACCCTATTAATATTGATGATTAATTCAGGTCCGACCCTAATTATTGGTCCCTATGGGAAATATTTTAATGCGCATTTACCGCTGAGTATTCAAGTTGCCGGTCTACCGGCGCGGAGTGTTCTCAACCGGTTACCATCCCTGTGATATACTCTCGGAATCGCATCATGAGGAACCTCCGGGGCATACCGTACATCATCCTGGCAATTCTGTTGCTGCTCCCGTTCCACCGCGTAGTTGCGGGTGGCGGTTATCTGACGGGAATCGATTCCTACGTACCCAGTGTTCAGCCGTTCGCATCGCAATTCCCCGATGCCCGCCCCGGACCGTGGCTGTTTTCAGCGCGCATGGATGGTCTTGCCCAGACAATCCCATCGAAAAGTTTCACACAGGAAGAACTCAAAGCAGGACGGATTCCTCATTGGAACCCCTACATCTTTTGCGGCACACCGCACCAGGCGGATATGTATTCGCAGGTGTTTTCAATCACCGATACTCCCTTCCTTTATTTCATGAGCGTCGATGCCGCTCTGACTGTCGCATCGATCCTGAAACTCCTTCTGCTCAGCCTGGGGATGTTCCTCCTTGCAAGGCGTTTCGGCATCAGGTGGGAATTTGCCTGCATCTCATCAATAGCGATGTGCATGAATTTCCAGCAGCTTCACTGGCTGATTATCCCGGCATTCCTTTCAACGGTTCTGTATCTCCCATGGATGTTTCTCGCGTGGGATAAATACATGAGGGGCGGCGGTCTATCATGGATGTTCCTGTGTGGCATTCTTGGCGGACTTTCGGCACTCGGCGGACAGATGCAGCTTTTTGTATCAATCTGGATCATCCTGTTTTTATATACACTATTTGGGAGGACATACCATGGGAGGAAGACATCCGCGGGTTCCATTATTGCGATTATCGCCTCATTCCTTTCAGCAATACTTATCGCATTTGTACAGATATTACCCGGGCTTCAGTTCGCAATGCTCGCTCATGGCGGGGAAGATATTTCCCCTTTAAATCAATTGACGGCTTCGATTGGCTGGATATTCACCAGCGGATGGAAACAGGTTATCATTAATTTCATCAGACTCTTCGCGCCGTATGATTATTCCCCCGCTAACATGAATTATTATTCCACGTACAAAGAACTCGTGATTTACATCGGTCTTCTGTCCCCGGCAATAATAGCGGCGCTCTGGCGAATCAAGCGTACGCCATTAATGAACTACCTGTGGTGGGTTTCCATTGTGTCAATGCTGCTTATGGTGTTTAACGTGGTTGCAGTGGGCCTGTTGAGTGTTTTCCCGTTCACCCAGTTCCAGAGCCTCCGACGAATGGTCTCGCTCGTTTTCTTCTTCCATATGTCGCTGCTGCTGCCGTATACACTGCAATACATCATCTCCAATGCTGATTCCCGTTTACTCCTGAGATTGAGGAACTGCGTCGCTCTCGCAATGATTCCGCTTGGGCTATATCTCCTGTATTGCCTGAGGCTTCATATCTTTGACTCCCAGCCGCTTGACTGGAACCAGGGGATTTACATCATATTGTTTTATGGAATCAGTATCGTTATAGGTATTATCTATCTCATTTTTCTTAGACCCAAATATATCAATCGCATCACCTTACCCCTGATAATCCTGCTTATCTTTTTCGTTGAGATGTGGAATTACGGTTCGCATCAGATTGAAGTCGATAGGATCCACTCAGATCAACTGATATCCAATCCGATTGAACTGAAAGCAGGGCGTGTTATCAGGGGGTGGGGAGATAGCGCCGAGGTTTATACACCGAATACCGGGATGTTATCCGGTATATATGACGCCCAAGGGTATTTCCCATTGAATAAATTTGCTTACCGCAGATTGTATGAAAGCATATTTCCGGATATTGAACGCGATTCCCGGATAGTTCCTCTACCGCCGAACTACCGGAATGCCATCCCTCTTCTCGACATGTTAGGCGTTAACCAGGTCCTTTCGAGCCGTAGAACCCGGCGTGATGGTACTTACATGGGCGAGTCAACTTGTATTGTTTACTCATTGAATGATGGAGAGGATGTAACGGAGAAACAAATATGGGGAACAATTTTCGACAAAGCTGACAGGATTGAATCGGATGATTTCTATAAATGGTTAGGTCAGGATAAGCTCTATCTGAAAGAATTTGCATATGTGACCGGGGGTGAAAATCTTAAGGTATCCCCTGATCCCATTCCTTTCTCAACCGGGGCTCGGATAACAGCAGAAGAAAACGAACCGGGAAGGATCACCGTTTCGGTTGAACGTGTTTTAACCGGCTCGATACTGATGTATCCCGAGAATAATTATCCCGGTTGGCGGGTGTATGTTGATGGTCAGAATAGGGAATTGTTGACAATCGACGGCACATTCTTAGGTGTCCAGCTTGACGAGGGAGACCGGAAAATCGAGTTTATCTTCAATCCTGTTGCCTTCAGGATTGGATTGATAATATCCATAGTCTCCCTGACGCTTGTATCCTTGTTGTTCATTTTAATCGGGACTGTCCCGATTTTTCCGTTACTTATTTCACAAGCTGCTCGTGAAAGGGCTTGCAGGAGCTGAAAAACCGGGACTGTCCCGATTTTTTGATTTTTTGATGCCGGGGTCTTTGAAAATGAGATTCAGGGCTACGAGACTTACCTGCTGTTCGTCGAAGGTTGGTTAGTGCAGCGGAAGAAATTCTGGAAGATAATCCTTACCGCTTTAAACGCTTCCGGGCTTTATGTTATCTAATCATTGCAGGTTGTAATATAATTGTCGCGATTGAGTCAGGGCATTGATTTTCGGCTTTTACATGAGAAAATGATTGTAGTCGCATGAACCAATCTATGATAATCCGCATCATACATGATGAAAGCCGGGATATCCGGTGGAGGGTGGTAAGATGATTACTGAAGACCACCCCCGGCCCGGCAATAGCGACATATCTCCCGACGAGGAGTATGCCATGCAAGAAATTGCGCTGGAAAGAGAAACGGTTAACGAAACCGAAAGTGGCAAAGAAAAATTCGTGGACCTTGTAAAACACTATGAAAAAGAGTTGTTCAACTTTGCCTACCGGTTGACGGGCAACCGGCACGATGCCGAGGACCTGCTCCAGGAGTCGTTCTTCAAGGCCTACAAGTACTACTTCCAACTTCGCGACGTGTCCAAGTTCAAGGAGTGGATCTTCCAGATTACGGCGAACCAGTTCAAGAACCTCCTTCGAAAGAGGCAGCGCGAACGGCTGACATTCCCGGAGGATTTCGAGAAGAATGTCACCGAAAACCTCGAACAGGTGCCATCGAAGAATCCCGATGAGCGTTTTTTACGGCAGGATAAATCGAAGTTGTTGCAGGACGCTCTCAAGGAAATCGGCCCGAAGATGAGGACGGTTCTCGTGCTTTTTGAATTGGAGGGTTACCCGATTGAGGACATTGCCAATATGCTCTCAATCAGCCGGGGAACGGTTAAATCAAGGTTGCACTATGCGAGACGCAAGCTCAGGGAAATACTGATGAGCGAAGATTTCATCGAGCGGCACGACTACAATGGCATGGAGAGTGAAGTCAGCGATGATTAGTTGTAAGAAATGCGAGAAAATGATGCAGAAGGAACTCGACGGCGAAATATCGGTTGCAGAAGCCGCCGAATTCCATAAGCATATAGACGGGTGTAGCGACTGTCACGACGCATGGCAGGGCTATATGGCCGTCAGGAACCTGTTGCATTCGGACCACCCGGCGGAAGTCCCGCCGGATTTTGTGTCCCGGTTGGAGTCGCTACTTGAGGAAACACCGAGGGTGGGATTCATCGAAGGGTATGTGGTTCCCTTCTTCCTCCAGAACAGAATAAGGCTGGCCATGGCGAGTTTCGTGCTGATAATCGCGGGCTTCGGCCTCCTCTTCAGCGCTTACCAGCGTGATCCCAATCTCGGCGGGATATTCGATGAGACCGGTGGATATGCCGACGCGGCAATCGGCATCAAGTCACCCGGCAAACCGATGTTCATTATTCCCGTCAATGACAACCCCAACGTGGTTGAGGAAAACGAAGCCGTCATCGAAGAGATAGAGGAAATGGTACGCGACAGATATCACGACAGCGATATACATTTAGCTACGGATTAAGCCCGTTTACATCAGGGCGGAGAACTCGCCGAGGGTTAACCCTCGGTTTGTTTATCGAAAAATTGCCGCACAAGTTTGCACCGGACATGCCGAAAATGAAATGGGGATGATACGACGGGCCCACGCAGGGATAACACCGTTTTGATGTGCGGTTTGAGGTGGTTGGTATACGTCACGCAATTCTGATAATCGTATTCAGCATGCTGTTTTTGGGTACCGTCACCATCAACTCCGAGGCGAAAGACCTCGATGACATGATCTCCTTCAGCCTGAGGTACGAACTTCCCGAAAGCAATGAATCGGGGGATGCGATCATCTCCCTCGCCGTGCATCTTGAGGAAGGGTATCCCCTCAGCGGCAAGCGTTTTGCAATCGAACAATGCCTCCTTGTTTTCAAACAGTTGTGGGCGGAAGAAAAGGCCCACGAGAATATCATCTCGAATCTCTACACCCAACAGATACCACCGGAGTTGCAGCAGACGGTGCTCTCGTTCAAAGGGACCAACCTGCTGATCATGATCTTCGACAACTTCGAAGCTGTGGAGGATTCGGGGCTTCTCTACTTCGATAAATCGACCGATATCATATATGCCGAAACCGTTCCATATTATCCCGATGTTCCCTTGTCACAGTTTGCCGAACCGTACGCGATGCTGAACAAGGGACTGGTCAATTTCGTACTGGATATGGCTTATGACGAAGATGAGTGCGAGCGGATAATCAACGGCAACCTGATCAACATATCAGCGGCGATTCTCAGTTACCGCTCGGAATATTTGGTCTTCCCACTTGACCTTGGCGAACTTGAAGTTACGGGTCATCTTCTCATCAACACGTTCAACCCGTACAGCGGCCTGCCGGTGCGAAGCATCACCGATGATCTGAGCATTCGTCCGGGTGATATCAGGTATGAATATTCCGGCCCCGACCAGGTCAGCGTGATGTCGTACCTCTCGGACGGCTCGGTCTTAACCCGGGGCATCAACCTCTATTCCGGTAATGATTTCGACCGCTTGTTCAAATTGACCGATGGACTCAGCGAGGAGGACAGGCAGGTAGCGATATATATTTTCCAACTGTCCCACGTGATAGATGAATACTATAATGAATACAACATCCTGCCCGACAAGGTCCCCCAGGTTGAAAGCAGGCAGTTTGCGTCGGTGAGTTTCCTGAATCCGTATATGGGTGAGCCTGTAAAGCAACTGGTCAACCTGCTGGAGAAGAGCGATGGGGATTATTTCTACTACAAGACGGGCGAGGGGCAATATACGCTCACTGGGTATGACCGGGACCTGCTGGAGATAATCAAGATACAACGTAGATTATAAGGGAAAATGGGGACAGTCACCTATTTTATGAAAATACATTTGACTTCGGAAAAGTACATAGGGGATAAAATAGGTGACTGTCCCTATTTTCCTTATTCAAACCGGATATTCGTTTCATGCACCCAGCCCTTGCGGACGACATCCCGACGGTAACGCCTTACGTGAAACCACAGGTTGCCGTCGGAGTCGCGGGTTTTACGGGTGACATACACTCTTTCACCGATGCTGAGATTTTCATAGACGATTGTCGGGGGTGGCAGGGGAAGCAGTTTGCTTGCGTCCATCCCTCGTTGGATACCTGCTTCACCGCCATGAAGGGCTCTCCTCAGTGACTTCTGGCCCGACTGGTATTCATAAAACATCGGTACGAACTCGATCCTGTTACTGGTGAGCATATAGACTTCACCGGCGATGATGATCCCGTGGTTCTTGCCGATCGGGCTATGCATCCACCAATAAGGGATAGCTAAGATCAGGAAGATGATCCCGATTACGATCGCTCCTGCGATGATCCGCGGACGCCGCATGTCATGGGCAACCAAATCGTAGTCGCATTCAACGCACCGCTCGACTTCCCGGGGCGTATCCGCTTTGCAGCGAGGACACTTCCGAAACGCCGCGCGGAAATCGAGCCCGCAATCGAGGCAGAATCGCTGGGGTTCGAAGTAACGTCGCCCGCATTTGGGGCAGTCAAAATGCTTCGGAGCTTCAGCCACAAAAAAATTGTATCACAGTTGATGATATTTTATGCTTTGTATGATGCAACCGTGGGGAATTTCACATTCCGTGTGCCACCGCTATCCGAGTCTTCGAGGACAGCGGTGCTCTTATCCGGGTG
>CBDVBS010000202.1:0-7022 GCA_965372275.1 uncultured bacterium
ATCATACCTGTTGCCCAACGCCTACTCTACTGAGGCCTGTCCCGTATTACACCATCCCTTAGCTTTTTCAACAGGCCCGTCCCAAAACCGGTTATGTAAATATATCTTTTTCAACAGCCCTTCATGGGTTATATTTGTTCTTATATAAAAGCTCGAATTACCGGGCTATTAGGTGATACTAAATAATGAATGTATTAATCACAGGTATATCAGGTTTTGTAGGCTCACATCTGGCGGAACTGCTCCTCGATAAGGGTTTTGATGTGCACGGCTCGATCAGGTGGCGGAGCAAGCGTGACAACATCGTCCATCTTGAGGGCAAAATTAAACTGCATGAATGTGACATCAAGGATGCATCGAGTGTCCGCAAGACAATATTCGAATGTAAACCGCGCTATATTTACCACCTTGCCGCGCAGTCGTTCGTTCACACCTCGTGGGCCGCGCCCGGTGAAACATTGATGACCAACATACAGGGTCAGCTCAATGTTCTTGAAACCATGCGCGATGCCGACTGGGATTGCCGCTGTCTTGTCATAGGTTCGAGCGAGGAATACGGCAAGGTGAAGGAGGATGAGATCCCCATCACCGAGGACAATCCGCTCCGGCCGATGAGTCCATACGGCGTAAGCAAGGTGGCCCAGGACCTGCTGGCGTACCAGTATCACGAATCCTTCGGCACTGACCTCGTGCGAACACGGGCGTTCAATCACACCGGGCCGAGACGGGGAGAGGTTTTCGTGACGAGCAATTTCGCCAAGCAGATAGCCGAAATCGAATCGGGCAAACGCGAGCCGGTCATACTGGTCGGCAACCTCGAAGCCCAGCGCGATTTCAGCGATGTGCGCGATGTCGTGAAGGCATACGTGCTTGCGTTGGAAAAGGGCGAGAGCGGCGAGGTTTACAATATCTGTTCAGGCAATGCGATTCACATCCAGGAATTGCTGGACAGACTGCTCGAATTGTCGGACGTCAAGGTGGATGTAAAGCAGGATCCGTCGCGTATGAGGCCGAGCGATGTCATGGTTTTACAAGGTAGTGCGGAGAAATTCAGGAAAGCCACCGGGTGGAAACCCGAGATTCCATTTGAAAAGACACTGCGGGATCTGCTCGAATTCTGGCGGGAGAGGGTTTGAAGTCGTTTTAAGTTAGCTTAAGGCGATAATATGCAAGTGTAGGCTTGTTGTCGGTTTTTAAATGGGTGCATTATTTGGAGGACGATTTGTCGTAGTATGTCAAAGGTTGATCGTTTTAAACACGCCGTCGGGCGTCTTGAAGGGCTTCTTCACAAGGGTAGCGTGCTTCTAAAAAGAGGGGCTTCGCCGGAGGAGTATCTCCAATGGCGGAGGTCGATACTTCATTGTGTCGAGAAGTTTTTCGGGACCGGTTCGCGAGAACATCAGACGATACAGACGGCGTTTACCAGCGTCGAGGATCGCCGGGATAGGGGTGAAGAGTCGGATGTGACCCCCACCGAGATTACAAACGGCCTGAGAGTTGTCGCCTCAATCCTGTATAAATACTTATCCCGAATCGGAACTGTCTCCAAATCATAAATGATTGCCATATCACTGCCGCCGTAACCCATGATAGAATAGCGTGCATCGGCGGCAGGCTTTGACGGCCGCAACCCGTAGCGGTCTTCTGTCACTCCACTTGTTTTTCATAATGCTGTCCGCCTGATAATTGTGGTCCCTGGAGGGATATGGCGATGCGTTACATGCCGGTCAGTTTATTGATACTGTTCGTCATTATTATGTCGGGTTGTTCGGGAGGCGGGGTTCTTCCTGATATTTCAGATGGTCCGGATTCCGCACCGGGTCCGGTGAGCCTTGGTATATCGCCGCGTACTTATGACGGCCATGAATCCGCCCGTGTCCCGTTGGGGTTGTTCTCAATCACAGTCGATCCTGAAACGCAGACACTTGAGATCGTGCCGATTCGCACGGTGGAGCAGCATCTTAATGCCATACCTTTCCTCGAAACCGGTACCGAACAGTTGGTGCAACTCGCCAACCCGCCCCAGTTCTCGAACGGCGGAAAGCAGCTTGATGTTAAGATACGCATCACGCATCCCCAAACGGATTCGGTTTTCACCGGGTTTGATATTCACGGGGTTTTTATTTCCAAAGGGTCGCTTGATGGATGGCACGACCCGGACGTGGTTATTGCAGGGCCGGACGAGACCCGGCTTATGAACCCCGATGGCATGACTCGCTGGTGGAACCCATCGGAGTTCACGATTCCCGGTCTCTACGGTTACAAGCCCGGCGTGATGGGCGGCACGATTCCCGGCGACCAGGCCGCGACGCTCAACGGCTACAAGACATTCACCGACGGATTCGGCGCTTATTCCGAGATGAGTGACCTTTTCCCGGACCTTCGCGGCATGTTGTCGGTGGGAGGCAACTGCGTGCGTCACTACAAGATCTCCCTCGCGAGCGGCTTGCAGTTCAATTACGCGGTTGATGCTTCCTGGGCGTTCCCGACGAATGTTCCCCCCGTTCCCCCCGGCGATTTTCCACCCAATGCGAACATGGCGGAAGCATACTGGATCGATGTCGATGAGCCGATCAATACGCTCTGGTGTGAAGATGGAACCGGGCATGGCGGTAATGTATTCTATAACGTCACCGTTCATGACTGGCAGGGAGCCGACACCATCGGTGCCGCGCGAATTGAGATACCAGCCATCGGAGTGAACGCGGCACTAACGGAACTTATCGATGAAGGCCCGAACCATAGATCATATGGATACAGCGTCGTTCTGCCCGAGTTGCAATCGAACGACAGTCTCGATGTCCTCATAAGCGTCGATTCATCGGACGGCAGCTATCAGCCTGGCGTCACCGGTGTTGACAAGCCACTGCGGGCATATCAACTTCATCTCACCGAAGTTGCCGATGTTGACCCGGGAATCAACCTCGATCCGATTTGCATAATGCAGGCGACGGGCGAAACCGATATTCTCATAGGCGGTTCAGTTACATTTGATGCAAGTGGAAGCTACGATCCTGACGGGGCGATCGTAGATTACTCATGGGATTTCGACGGCGATGAATCCTACGGTGACCCCTGGGATTCCGGGACAGCGTTGAATCCAACGAAGATATTCGATGAATATGGGAGCTTCGATGTTCGCTGCAGGATTGAGGACAACCAGGGGGCATTCGGGGTGAGCCCGCCGGTTGTCGTGACCACCGATTACAGCGAGAACCAGTCACCCATCGCAATAGCGGAAGCAACGACCGATACGACAATCACATATGGACAGTCGGTAACGTTCGATGCATCTGGTAGTTACGATCCGGATGGAACCGTGGATGTGTATGAATGGGATTTCGACGGCGACGGCACTTACGGTGATGCATACGATGCCGGTACCGATACACTGCCGGAAAAGATCTATTACACAAAAAGCGTATTCGAAGTTGATCTCAGGGTTGTTGATAATGAAGGAGCGGACGGTTTTCTCGATGAGACAATAACGGTTACGGTAATTAATACCCCGCCGGTTGCGGTCGCCGAATTTACAACGGAACCGTCATATTATGAGAGTATCGAATATTCAATATCGGCCGTAAATTCGCTTGATATTGACGGGACGATTGAATCATACGAGTGGGATACGGAGTATGATGGTATCACATTCAATCCAACCCAGTCGGGCGAAGAAATCCTGGTACAATGGGATATGGCGGGGGATTACAGCATTATGCTGAGGGTTGTGGATGACGACGGCGCGGAAGATTTCCTCGATGAATCACTCGATATCACCATCTTTGCCGCTCCCGAAATCACTGGGATCAAGGTCACTTATGAAGACCCCCAGAAAGTGACATGGAAAATCACGGGAAGCGGTTTCACGGATACCGAGGGTGAGATCGTGAGCGACCTTCCGGACGGGTGGGAAGCCGAAATCGTATCGTGGGCAAACGATGAGATCGTGTGCAAGTATGACCCATATTCGATGGATGTCACCGCGAAGATCGTCAACGGTGGAATCGAGACCAATGAATGGTTCATTCCCGAATCGGACGGCATCCTCGTTATCTACAATATCAACTCGACCATCTCCGGGCAGATCAAGGACTACTATATCAGTCCCGTCACGGGCCGAGGGATTCCGTCGGAACATGTTATGGGTCTCGATGCCCCGGATGCCGAGACGGTCAACAGGGATACATACAATTCGCTCAAAAATGATATCGAGTGGTGGTTGATGTTTAACGAGGTTCAGTACGAAGTGAAATATATCGTCACCTGCAAAGGCGTGCCGTTGCGTGTCTCGAAGGTGAACGGTTCAGGCACCACGGCGGATTTCGCATGCTTCGACAGCGAGCTCTGCGTGCTGTTTGAAACCTATGATATCCTCGGACGTAAGTCTAACGCCTACTACAACTACTCAACGCCGAGGGTGTTCCATCCCGGAAAATATTCCTATGGCGGTCTGGCAGTGAATTACATAGTCACCCGATTAACAGGTTATACCTACGAGGAAGTTACCGCGATGATCGACAGATGTCTGGATCCGTATATGGGAGATGATGTCTGGCACATCCTCGACGGCGACCCGGATATCTGGTACGACTACATGGACCAGGCTGCTCCGTTGATGACGGCGGCGGGATTGAATGTTTATTATGATGATACGAACACCTTCGTAACCGCTGTTACAATCGATGATCCGACGATCAGCGACCATGTGATGACATACACCGGACACGGGATCCATCACTCACCCAATCCCGGAACGTGGTATATCATCGACGATCTGGAATTCACCTACCCGAACGGCGCGCTTTTCAATTCCTACGAGTCGTCCAACGGCACCACATTCACATGGACGAGCCATTCCAGTCACGGTATGGTCGGCGATTTTATACGTATGGGCGGATGCGGCGGAATCGGACATGTTTATGAACCGTATTCCGACGGCGTCGGGGACGAGCGGTGCATTGCACGGTGGTATGAAAGGGGCTACAACCTCGCGGAAGCACAATACCTGGGGTTGAGATACGTGAGCTGGACGGAAGTGGTTGTCGGTGAACCACTGTGCCGTATTGCAACGTGGGATGGCTAAGGTTATCATTTGATATCGTCTGAATTTCAAGGAGGAGAATAATGAGATACTTGTTTACTCTTACCACTATTTTAGCACTCCTGTTAATCGCCGGATGCGACAGCAGTACGGGAGTACTCGATCCGATTTTAATCGAGCAGATGGTCGGTAACTGGGAAGGCACGCTCGATTATACGCCGAGTGGCGGCGAGGAAGTTGCGATGACGCTTGAGTTCGATCTTAGAAGCGTATTCTGGCTCTCCGCGACGATGGTGGCCGACAGTGTTACCTATGAAGATGATGATGTTGTGAAAGTTGATACCGGTTTCAAAATGGAATTCGCTGTGACGGAAGAGACCTGGTACCTTACATTGACAGGCAGTTTTACCGGTGCGGATATCGGGGGGAGTATCGTCCAGCGCGAAGAGGGTCAGCAGGATGTTACCCTTGGTACATGGACTGCCTCACCGGTCATTTAGTCGAAGCTTCTCAAATTGAATTTGAATAGTAACCCACGAAATGGGATTCGTGGGTTACTTTTATTTTTTATGGTCAGGTTTATCTCAGGTCTTGATGCCGAGGCCTTCCCCGCAGAAGCCGCACCGGCCATTGGAGATGTTCACCTTTCCGCTCGAGAACATGTGACGTTCGATGACCGTCTTCCCGCACATGGGGCAGCGCGTGCCGTCACCTTCAGGGTCGGGGACGTTGCCGAGATAGACGAATTTCAATCCCGCCTTCCTGCCGATTTCACGTCCGCGGAGCATCGTCTCAATCGGTGTGGCCTCGACTCTGAGGCGATGACTCGGATGGTAACGTGTTATATGCCACGGCGTCAGGTTACCTAACTTGTTGACGATCCAGTCGGCGATCGACTTGAATGTATTCTCGCTGTCGTTGTAGCCGGGGATGACATTGGTTGTGATCTCGACGTGGATATTGTATTTATAAATCATCTCTTCCGTTCGGATGAGAATCTCTTCGGGGTTGTCAACTTTTGATATTACCTTGTATGTCCGGTCGTTCATCCCCTTTATATCAACATTGGCGGCATCGAGATGAGGACCGATGACGCTCAGTGCAGCCTTGGATATGTAACCGTTGGTGACGAAGCTTATGTTGTACCCGGAACCCTTGAGAAGTTTGATGCAGTCAAGAGCGTATTCCATCCAGATCGTGGGTTCGTTATAGGTGAAGCAGAGACCGTCGGCAACGTTCTCCTTGCACATACTCAGGACATCTTCGGGGGAATGGTACTCGAACTGCCCGGTCAGCTCGGTGATATCCCTCTGGCTGATTTCGGAGTTTTGACAATGTTCGCAGGCCATGTTGCAGCCGAATGTCCCGATCGAAAGCACCCATTTGCCGGGATGGAAATGATAGAGCGGCTTTTTTTCATACGGGTCAAGGTGAGCCGAGGAGATGAGGCCGTAGTTGATGGCGTACAATTTCCCCTCGTGGTTATATCTCGTACCGCAGTAGCCGGTTTCCCCTTCAGGGATGATACAGTATCGAGGACACAGCTCACACTTGATACCGCCTTCATCAGAGGCTTTGTTGAACATCGCCTCTTTCATCAATGGATTTACTTCGGGGATGAGATCAGCTTCCCGTGTGCCGTAATGCATGCCTGGTGTCCTCCATCGGCAAATAGCCGGAAATCCGTGGGATCGCGGTATCAATATTATTAATACGATTATACTACACGCAGGCCTTTAATGTACCGGGATATCCTGTAGTGTCTTTACTTATGTAACCGTGCATTCTGACTTCATGTAGCCCGGCATTCTGATGCCGGGAAATCTTTTTGTAGAGCACATTATGGGTAACGCACATTTATTGGGTAGCGCGTATCTATAGGTCGCTCTGCGACCGATGATGCGCGCACATGGCAAGACACCGCTATCCTCGAAGACTCGTAGTAGCGGTGGCACACGGTGAATGATGATGCGCGCACATT
>CBDVBS010000203.1:0-6983 GCA_965372275.1 uncultured bacterium
CGATTCCGAGCGATTGAATATAGATGCGGAGCATATTTACATGAACGAGGGTGGGGATTTTATCGATGCCGAGTGGGATAATCTCATCGAGGTCATATTCACCAGCGGCGCGAAGGGCACATTGCTGGTGAACGGTCAGAGTGTGAACTTCATAAAAGCGTTTATCGCAAAAGATATTGCCGCGAGGATATTCGTCGGACAAGAGCAGCTCTATCCGATGCTTCATGGCCTGACATTGATCTCGCGCTCGTTCACATGGAATCCGCCGGAACGATTCGACAGAACACAACCACTGCATGGGATGATCCTGTCCGACCCGATGAGGGCCCCGGTTAATGACAACCTGGTGATGTACTCCATCGAAGGACTCGATACCGAATCTCCCACGGTTTCCCTCGCAGTCACAATTGAGCGATCCGAGATGCTTCTTGAGCATTTCAGCGGCAAACGTCACAACCATCTTGTCGCGCGTATGGCCGGAAATTTCATGGTCACGATAGGCGGCGAACTGTCGCTGGTAGGCGAACTTTCCGAACCCACGGCCCCGCCTTTGAAGGTGCACGGGCGTGGGAGTTTCAGATTCTACAGCGGCAACCTGTGCCCGGGATATACACTCGAGGATCTGCCACGTCGTGCCCGATGGCTCTCGGAGCAGCCTGAATTCAGACGCCTGTGGTGACATCCTGCAAATTCCTACCAGCAATTAAATGTAACGATGTGTTTCGGTAATTGGTGTTTCGGTAATTGGTGTTTCGGTAACTTGTTGCCGAAACCCGGAGTCGGCAAAAGGAACTGTTTTCTGGTGTTTCGGTAACTTGTTGCCGAAACCCGAAGTCGGCAAAAGGAACTGTTTTCTGGTGTTTCGGTAACTTGTTGCCGAAACATGTAGTTGACGAAAGGGCATGTTTCGGGAATAAATTCCCGAAACACCGTGTATGACGGAAGTAGTTTTCCAGGGATTTTGTGATATGCTCATAATAATAAAGATTCGGAGATGAGGTATATGAGACTTGTCGCGTTAGTTCTGATAACCGCTTTCCTTGGAACCGCGATCCCGGCATTCGCCCAGCCCTCGGCGCTGCCGCCGGTATCAGGAGGGGGCGGCAGTACGGAGACCGGGTATTTCAGCATCGTTATCGATCCGGATGAATATCCCGATGCGGGTGATGGTGAGTCCGAGGATATCAGGTTCGTTTCCCTTCAAACCGCATACTGCCTTTTGAATGGAATAGAGTGGTGGACCGATCCAGAGGATAAGGACATCGTTATCGATAAAAGGCTGTTCTCAATCATACGCGATCTCGAACTCGATGATATAAGCGAATTCGGGGAATGTTACCGCTACACCTATTCCTACCTGTATATCGTCGAAGAGTTGAACGAGCAGAGGGTTGGGAAAGTTATCTCCGCCATCGGTGAAAGCGACGAGGAGAATATGGCGCTTGCATGGCGTGAGGCGAGGGAGTCGGCGTTCGTTGATGCAGTGAAGCAGGCACTGGATCGGAAATATACCGACAATCAGTTGGCGGTCCCGAACAACCTGCGCGGGATGATCACCGTGTACGAAATCATGTACGACGATTATAACTATGGGGATGAGGTGTATCGCTTCGAAATCAATGCCTGGGTCGGCTTCGAACCCAGGATGCAGAAATTTTAGGGGGAATTGTTTTTTAGAGCGTCGCTTTCCACTCGACTTTCGCCATTCTCTTTCCGTGTGCCACCGCTATCCGAGTCTTCGAGGACAGCGGTGTTTCTATCCGGGTGCCACGCCCAGTCCGAGTCTTCGAGGATGGGCGTGTTTTGCTATGTGCGCGCATCATCCTCCGTGTGCCACCGCTACTACGCGTCTTCGCGGATAGCGGTGTCTTACATTAATCAGGCCCGTCCCCATTTCGTAATGAAAACCCGGCCGCTGCCAGGCCGGGTAATTTGTTGGGAGGTTCAATTACATCTCTATCTCATTGCTTCCCTCTTCCCTGCAAAGGCCGCATTTAGGTTTCTTCGTCGCATCATCTCACGGCGAAGCAGGGGAGCGGGTGTGTGATAATTAGGATACACAAGCCTTATTTTCGGTTCATTTTATGGCGAAAATGCGAAGATAATCCCTGACTATGAGTGCCCCGTATATCTTCAACTCAATCCCCTTGCGGCTCAACCGTCGCGGCTTCGATCATCATCACGACACTACGCTCTTCAGCACGCGTGCGGTGTTTAACCCCTCGCGGAACCATCATTCCCTGCCTGGGTGATAATTCAACCGTCCGGTCTTCAAGATCGAGCAGCAGCTTCCCCTCGATGACATAGAAAAATTCATCTTCCTTATCATGCTTGTGCCAGTGGAACTCACCTTCGAACACGCCGATGCGTACGACACAATCATTCACCCGTACAAGCGACTGATTCCACCATTGCTCCGTGCATTCAACGGCCAACTTACCAATGTCCACCATCTCAAGCGGCTCGTATTTTACATCCGTATGTATTTCATAATCCATAATAATTCACACTCTCCGGTTTCTCTTTTCTGACTTGATGTAACCCGGCATTCTGATGCCGGGAAATAAATTCTTATTTTATGTCGTTGGGGATGCGATGTCGAGGCTTCAATTCATACGGGGTTAACTATCACTCCATCCGGGTGGCACGCCCACGGACGTCTTCGGCCTTGGGCGTGTCTTCGATGGCCCGTAAGACCTTTAACGTTATTCATGTAGCCCGGCATCTCATTTGCCGGGTTAAATATATCCGTAATAAGATTCCCGGCAAATGAGATGGGGGGCGGCGGGCTATAAGATTCACGCAGTTCTATCAATGTGTATATAATAAATTACTAACATTTATGTGGTATAGAATTGATGAATCAATATTCTTGTTATCCGCAAGCTGATTAAGGGAGTTCTGGTAGAGAATGTTGTAATAGGGATAATCTTCCTTGGTGAAAATAGTAAGAGCTTTTTCGTAAAATTGACATGCAATTTCTACATCTCCGATTTCATTAGAATACCAGGTAATCTTACTATAAGTATATCCAAGATTACCCATGAGTTCAGCGAACTCGATAGGATAATCGAGTTCAGTATATATTTCCAGAGCCTCTTCATCGGCAATAATAGATTTTCGAAGATTCTCCTCTGAGTTTTCAATGTTGGATAGGGAATCATATATCATACCTAAGTGCTTTTTAGCTGTGGCATAGTCAAGAGGGTATTTAGAAATTGTAAAATAGCCTATTACTTCTTGAATATGACTGTATGCCGATTGCGCAGCCTTCAGTTTTTCTGATTCATCGTCAAGTAGATCTGATTCGAATGCTTTGAATCTAGCGTAGTTGGAAAGAGTGTTGTAGTATAGAATTGGGTATTCATCTTTTGAGATTATGGCAAGTGCCTTCTCAAACGCGTTTATACTTTTGTTGAGTATATTTAGGTCAGCGGTGAATACCGCTTGCTGTGCGAAGACCTTTGCTGATGCTGTTAAAGTTCTAGCGTAGGCAATAGGTGCATCTTCAATGGTGTAGTATTCAAGGGGTTTAGTTAGGGCTATTTCTGCGGCTATTAAATAAGCGTAATCACCCGTGCATTCAAATAATGAGGAACAAAGGATTGCAAGATTGTTCTGTGCATCAACAAAGAAGGGTGAATCTGTGCTCATTAATCTCTTATGTTGGATCATTGCGTATGTTATGGTGGCTTTTTCAGCGTATTCTCTTTTGCTATCAATGTCTGAGAGATTAGTATATGCTAATGCTAAATTCATAAGGGACTGGTCTAGATTCTGCTGTTCCGTATGCTGCACGCCAACGCTCATAGCATCTTCAAACGAAGAAATGGCGAGTTTTAAATTCTCTTTAGCACAGGATATCTCAGCAAGGAGAGAGTAAGTGATACCAAGATTGTTTTTTACACAAGCATATTCGTAAGGGAATTCACGGCGCTTTATCTCTTTTAAAGCCTCGGTGAAGAAGGTACGCGCCCTTTCAAGACACTTTTTCCGATCATTCTTATTACTCTTTAACAACCAGCAAGTACCCATATTACAGTTTACGTGTGCATATATGCGAGGAGTTATGTAATCTTCGTATTCCTGTAAAACCTTATCATAGATGGTGAGTGCATCATCAACTAAACCTGCTTTAAAGGCATCGTCAGCTCTACTGATATTTAAGGTCATATTTGTGGTTGCCTGATGCTTATCTTGAAGATTTTGATACCAGTAAAACGCAATAGATCCAATTAAACCGAGTGCGATTACCAGAATTACATTCTTCGCAATCCATTTAGGTATGGGTGATTCCTTTATCTTTCTCATAATACCCTCCCTTATTGATTAAAGGTATCCATTTCTACTTCTTCCCAAACACAAGCTCCCTCTTCCCATCGACCTCCTCTACATCCACAACCACCGTGTCCCCGTCCTCGAATTCGCCACGTAATATACGTCCCGCCACGGGGTTCTCGACAAATGTCTGTACAGCGCGTTTGAGCGGACGCGCCCCATATGCCGGATCGAAACCCCTGTGTGCAAGAAGATCATATGCCTCGTCGGTTAATTCAATATCGATATTCTGATCCTTCATCCTGTCACGCAATTTCTCGATGAACAGTTTGACGATACGTTCCATATGCTCGAAGCTCAGCGAATGGAACACGATGATCTCATCGATGCGGTTGAGGAACTCCGGGCGGAAAATGCCGCGCAGTTCGCCGAGCACCTTCTCGCGCATCGCCTCGTACGCCGCCTTCGCCTCGAGCTCATCCATATCCGCCGAAAGCGGCTCTATCAGGTGCGAACCGACATTGCTCGTCATGATGATAACAGTGTTGGTGAAATTGATAACCTTGCCCTTGTTATCGGTCAGACGCCCGTCATCGAGTATCTGCAGCAGCATGTTGAACACTTCCGGATGCGCCTTCTCGATCTCGTCCAGCAGCACGACAGAGTATGGGTGACGTCTGACCGCCTCGGTCAACTGCCCGCCTTCCTCGTAGCCGACATACCCAGGCGGTGCGCCTACGAGCCTGCTCACCGAATGACGCTCCATGTATTCCGACATATCGAGGCGGATGATCGCTTCTTCATTGTCGAACATAAATTCCGCGAGCGCCTTGGCGAGTTCGGTCTTGCCGACGCCGGTGGGGCCGAGGAAAAGGAAACTGCCGATGGGTTTGCGCGGATCACCGAGGCCCGCGCGGTTGCGACGTATCGCCTCGCTGACCGCTTCTATCGCCTTGTCCTGGGCGATCACCCGCTCATGGATATTCTCCTCCATACGTATGAGCTTGTCGGTCTCCTCCTCCTTCATGCGGTCGACCGGTATGCCGGTCCATTGCGCGACGACATTCGCGATATCATCGGCGTCAACAACCTGGTCGGTGTCGGTGCCGCGGTCGATCTTCCATTGCTCCGTCTTCTGCTTGAACTCATCCTCGAACTTCGCGCGTTCCATCTTGATATTCGCAGCGCGTTCCCAGTCCTGCTCCTTACCGGCCGATTCCTCTTCGCGGTTAAGGCGGTGCACTTCATCCTCGATCTTCTTCAACTCCGGCGGGATGTAGATGGCGTCGTAATGCACCTTACTCGCCGCTTCATCGATAAGGTCAATCGCCTTGTCAGGCAGAAATCGATCCGAAATATAGCGGTCGGAAAACTTCGCGGCGGCCTCGATGGCTTCATCGGTGATACGCACCATATGATGCGCTTCATACCGATCCTTCAATCCCTTAATGATATCGACGGTTTCGCTGACTGTCGGTTCCTCAACAAGTATCGGCTGGAAACGTCGCTCCAACGCGGCGTCCTTCTCGATATATTTGCGATATTCATCGATCGTCGTTGCGCCGACGCATTGCAGCTCTCCACGCGCCAACGCGGGTTTGAGCATATTGGATGCGTCGATCGCTCCTTCCGCCGCACCGGCTCCGACGACCGTGTGCAATTCGTCGATGAAAAGGATTATCTGTCCCTCGGCGGCGATGATCTCATCGATGACCGCCTTGAGCCTGTCTTCGAATTCGCCGCGGAATTTCGCGCCCGCCAACAGCGCGCCCATATCGAGCGAGAGTACGCGACGGTCGGCGAGAGTTTCGGGTATTTCATTATTGACGATACGTTGCGCGAGTCCCTCGGCGATGGCGGTCTTGCCTACGCCGGGTTCGCCGATGAGCACCGGGTTGTTCTTGCGGCGTCGCGACAGCACTTGTATAGTGCGGCGTATCTCATCCTCGCGTCCGATGATTGGATCGAGCTTGCCGTCCCGCGCGTCCTGTGTGAGGTCGCGTGTGAATTTATCCAACGCTTCGAGAGTGTCTTCCGCCGTTGCCGAATCGACTTTCTTCTTGCCGCGTATCTTTTGTAGAGCATTGAGCACGTCTTCGCGTTTGATGTCAAGCTCACGGATAATCTGGAACCCGATGCCTTCGTTGATGGTGTAGGCCGAGAGGTATATATGCTCCACGCCGACATACGTATCCCCCAACTGACGCGCTTCATCGAGCGCCATGTCGAGCATGCGCTTCGCAAGCGGTGTGATATATACTTCGCGGTCGGGCGATGCGGCGAAGCGTCCCGACGGCTGCTGGCCACGGAATACGAGCGAGCGCACCGTTTCTTTCGCTTCGCCGAAGTCCTTCTTGAGTTTTTCGTATATACGCTGCATCATCCCGCCGTCCTGTTCGAAGCAGGCCATGAGGATATGTTCGCAATCGAGGGTGTTCTGGTTCAACTCGCCAAGGATCCCCTGCGCGATCTGCAGCACTTCCTTCGCCTTGTCGGTGAATTTATTAAATTGCATGGACATTTATATTTAATCCTCCTCGAATTTCATCTTGTCTTCCTTACGTAGCCCGGCAATCCTTTGCCGGGGTTCATATTACTTCCCAAACATTCCCATGCTATAATATATATTGAAATTAGTAAAAGGCATTCGGGAGAGCGATGCATCAATTGAATAAGCAGATAAATGAACTCGTGGAACTTATCGT
>CBDVBS010000204.1:0-6973 GCA_965372275.1 uncultured bacterium
GCCAAATTTGTTGTTAAGGTGTATTGCGCTGACTGCCGAGAATGTCTCGTAGCCATTTTTCCTCAATATTGTCCCGATTGCCGTATTTTCGTAGGTCTTTCCATTCGGTTTACTAATCGGGGATCCGTCATAAACACTTGTGTTCTGAAAGATCATGTGGTTCTGGGGGAGATTCCCCGTCAGGATACTTACGTGTGCCGGGCTCGTAAGGGGAATGGGCGTGTATGCATTAGCGAACATAATCGAATCCCGGGCGAATGCATCAATATTCGGGGTTGTCTTCTTTTCATATCCGTAGATGCTTACATGGTCAGCCCTTAATGTATCGAGGGTAATAAGGATGATATTCGGTGGTCTGTTCCCTTCTCCCCCGCCCGCCAGAGGCGCAATTTTTGGCTTGGTCATGTTATACCCCAAAGGCAAACCGATAATGACCATGAGAAAAAATGCGATGTGGATCCCCCACTTCCTTCCACCCCTGCCCTGTCTTGCCAGCCTGTAACCGACGAACCGTAACAGGGCTAAGGAAACCAGGACAATGGTTACACTCATGATTACCGATGGTGGATTCGAAAGGCCGAGATTTCCCGAAAATAATTCCTCGTTGATTAATTGCACAAGGATGACGGTCATAAAAAGCCACCATGCGGCGAATCTATCAATCATCCACCCCGAACCACTGGGGCGGAAAATCCAACCTGTAAGCGGAGAAAGAATGAAGGCGGCAAAAGCTAACCCCCCATAAATCAATAGCCCATTTCTGAAAAATATCCACCAGGGAACCAATCCTGCATATCCTTTATGCTGGACCCAGGTTATGTCAAAGAGAAAGGATGCCGCAAACAGGGTCAGTGTGAGGACTAAAGCTGAAAGGCCGAATGGATGCGCGCGCCCCTCGTGCTTAGCATTGGATATTGTTGAAACATGGTCGGGCAATTCCTGTAAAGAACCCACATCATCTCCTGGCAATCATTTCGTTCTCATCAGGGAAATAGTCGAGCGTGAACACATAGGGTAGATCACGATAATGCTGGGCATAGTCCATGCCGTAGCCGAGAACGAATTTATCCGTAATGTCGAATCCCTTGTAGTCAATTTTTACATCGACTTCGCGACGATCCGGCCTGTCGAAGAGAGAGACGACTTTCAACGATGCGGCGCGCCTCGATGCAAGGTTATCGAGCAGGTATGAGAGGGTGCGGCCTGAATCAATGATATCCTCGATGACCAGCACATGCCTTGATTCGATATTGGCATCCAGGTCTTTCGTGATTTTCACAATCCCCGATGACTTGGTCGAGTTGCCGTATGATTCGATCGCCATGAAATCAATCTCAAACGGAATATTCATCCGCCTTATGAGGTCACCTGCAAAGACGAATGCTCCCTTAAGTACCACAACGAGGTATGGATGCTTTGTTTCGTAATCCGCCGCTATCTGCTCCGCTAATTCCCCCACCCTTTTTGCTATCTGCTTTTCAGTGAAAACGATCTTCGCGTTTCTGATTAGCTGCTCACGTTTTGCAGGCGCCTTGGCCATAACAATCATCTCCAGTCGATAATACCGTTACTCCCATTCGATCGTTCCGGGCGGCTTGCTCGTTATGTCATACACCACCCTGTTGACACCCTTGACTTCGTTTACGATGCGATTGGCCACCTTCTCTAAAATCTCGTGTGGGATTCTCGCCCAGTCGCATGTCATCCCGTCCTCGCTCGTAACCGCCCTTAATATTATCGGGTATTCATAAGTCCGCATGTCTCCCATAACGCCGACGGACCGAATATCGGGAAGCACCGCGAAGAACTGCCATATTTCTTTATGCAGGGCAGCCTTGTATATTTCTTCGAGGAAGATATAGTCGGCCTTCTGAAGTATCTGAATTCGTTCCCTGGTGATTTCGCCGATGATGCGAATCGCCAGCCCCGGTCCTGGGAAAGGTTGCCTGTAGGCCATATGGGGAGGCATACCGAGTTCGCGCGCGATGTTGCGTACTTCATCCTTGAACAGGTAACGGAGCGGTTCGATCAATTCGAAGTCCATGTGCTCGGGAAGTCCGCCGACATTGTGATGCGTCTTGATCGTCTCAGCCGTCTGACCTTCCTTGGTTGCGGCGGATTCGATTACATCGGGATAGAGGGTGCCCTGGGCAAGGTATTTGAACTTGCCGAGTTTCTTGGCTTCTTCCTCGAATACGTAAATAAACTCCTCCCCGATGATTACCCTTTTCTTCTCGGGTTCGGTGACCCCTTTGACTTTCTTCAGGAAACGCCTTGCGACATTGACGACAATAAGGTCCATCCCGAAGTGGTTCTTAAAAGTTTTGCGCACTTCTTTCGCTTCATTGAGACGCATGAACCCGTGGTCAACCATAATGCAGTTAAGCTGTTTCCCGACAGCCATATGCGCAATTGCCGCCGTGACCGCCGAGTCGACGCCGCCTGATAACGCGCACAGCACGCGTCTGCCTTTCACAACGCTTTTTATTTCGTTTACGGAAGACTTGATGAAATTCGCAGGCGTCCAAGAGGGTTCGCACTTGCATACTTTGTAAACGAAGTTCTTGATGAGATCGATTCCCCATGGAGTGTGAACGACCTCGGGATGGAACTGGACGCCGAAGAATTTGCGCTTCTCGTCACCCATCGATGCGATCTTCGTATTGAAGGTGTGGGCAAAGGCCTCAAACCCCTTGGGCATCTCCTTGAGCGTATCGCCATGGCTCATCCAGCATGTCAGGTTGGGCAGGAGTCCTTCGAAGAGAACATTCTCCCGGTCAACCGTAAGTTCAGTTTTGCCGAATTCCCTCTTACGCGAACTGCCGATCTTACCCCCCAGCAGTTCGCCCATCACCTGCATGCCGTAGCAGATGCCGAGTATGGGAATTCCCATATCGAACAGCTTCGGATCTGGCAGTGGCGCGTCCTTTATATGGACGGAATTCGGTCCGCCCGAAAAGATCAGGCCTTTCGGTTTGTGCTTCCTGATTTCCTTCGGTGTGATCCAGTAGGGTACGATCTCGCAATACACCCTGCTCTCGCGCACCTTCCTTGCGATAAGCTGGTTGTACTGGGCTCCGAAATCGATGACCAATATTTTTTGCGACGGGGTAGTTGGCATAGTTCACACGTTCTCTTTTCGGCTAATTGTAACATAAGCCGAACGGTTGACAAGCAGCAGTTTCATTCTGTGAGACACTTTCACACGAGCAGTTAATTCATTCTTCAGGATAAATCCATAGGTAACGAAAATTATGACTTCCGGGTGCCGCCTACAAACGAGTCTTCGAAGTTTGTAGGTGAACAATCTGAAGGAAAAGAATCAAGGCAAATCTTACAAAGTAGAACGTCAGTTCATGAGCGTGACCGCAGATGTTGAACCGTAGATATTTGGTGGTTTTGTGGAAACCGGATTGCATAGGTATGATGTTACTATCTTCACCTACAAACTTCGAAGACTCGTTTGTAGGCGCCACCCAGATGATGATGGCCAACTCGCTGCCTAATATATTTACATCAGAATTGACAAGACCTCGACTTGAAACAGAATAATTTATGAAACGTCAGGGTATATCCTACCTGCCCATGCCAACCCGCTGGCTTATCTGAAATGCTTTTCCTTCGGTCATGAAGCTGGGTGCTATTACGATCTCAACTTTCTGCAATTCCTCGAATGTTCGGCATCCGAGGAGGCCCATGGCTTCGCGCAGGGCACCGACAAGATTCAACGCCCCGTCGTCACATCCGGTTGCCGGGCCGAGAAGTATCCGCTCAAGTGATCCAAGCACGCTTACCTCTACACGAGTGCCGCGTGGCAAAGTTGGATGCGGTGCCGCCATACCCCAGTTGAATCCCCGCCCCGGTGCCTCTTCAGCTTTCGAAATCGGGCTGCCGATCATAACGCCATCCGCCCCGGCAGCGATGGATTTGACAACCTCGCCGCCCTTGCCTATTCCACCGTCAGTGAAGACAGGAACATAGCGTCCTGAATCTTTATGATAATCGTTGCGTGCAGCAGCGCAGTCAGCGGTTGCGGTGATCTGTCCGGAACCTACTCCGAGTACGCCCCGCGTCGTGCATGTAGCGCCGGGACCGATGCCGACGAGAATCGCGGCGGCACCCGCGCGCATCTGCTCAAGTGCAACATGGTAACTTACAGTGTTGCCTACGATTACAGGGATTTCACATTCTTCGCAAAAATCGGGAAGGTTGAGACTTGAAAAACGGGAGGAGTGATGTTCGAGCGACACAACCGTTGATTGCAGGCACAGGATATCAAGTCCGGCTTTGCATGCGATGTCGCCATATGTTTTGGCATACTGCGGAGTAACGGAAGCACATGAGATGATACCGGCGTCCTTCATTTCCCCTACCCGCTTTTCGATAAGGTCCAGTTTGACCGGAGCCATGTACAAATCTTGCATAACCCCTGTTACTTCTTCCTTGGGTGCTTTGCGAATGTTATCCAGTGCTTCTTCGGGGTCTTTAAACTTGGTCTGCAAGCCTTGAAGGTTGAGCACAGCCAATCCACCGAGCCTATGCAATTCTATAGCAAGTCGCACATCGACGCATCCGTCCATTGCCGCTGCAAGAATCGGAATCTCGAATTCAAAGTCTCCGATCTTCATCTTCACATCGGTGTCTTCAGGATCAACTGTCCTTGATCCGGGGATCAGGGCGATATCGTCGAATCCGTATGATTGACGGGCTGTGCGGTTTCGGCCTATCTCTGCGGGCATAGTATTACTCCTTCTATTGGCGTTGCCCCCAAGGCTTATGAAAAATCCCCTTATCCTGTGCATCGGACTCTGGGGGGGGAAATCAATACAGTCGCCTGTAAGGGTTTGTTGAATCGCAAATATATACCTATTCTATAGAAAATCAACCCTTTGGGACTTTTTATCTCCATTCTTTTCGGTTATGGATACAATAAGGCTCCTTTTTGTTCAATTTGCACGGGTGTATAATGTGAACAGGATGTCGTTCATTTCAAAGATCAGACCGTTGATTTATTTCGCCGTCATTTTAGCAATGGCGGGGCTGTTCCTTCTGCCTGATCCGTTTGAGAATACCAGGTTTCCATTCACCGATGGTGTACGTAAATTTGACGGATACACCCGCGTCAATTTTTCAACGATGGAAAACGAAGCAATCGAAGATGTCGAACTTATCCTCTGGCCCGGTGAACGCGAGGCTTTTCAACTTCTGCTGACAAGGGATGACGGGCTCGGTGATATATTCGTCGATGCGCATATAAACCCTGAATTCGAGCCCTTCGCGCATGAGGCCGGGAAGAAGGGTCTCCCATCGTTTCCAGGTATTGAGATTTATGTTGAGCATTACATCGAGATCGAACAGACGAATATCGGGCGAGGACCATTAGGTGAATATCCCGATGCACTGATCCATCTCCCGCAAAGGACTTTCAAAGACTTTGGTGATAGCACTTATGTCACGTTGTATGTGGAGATTGCATCGGATGAGAATGTGCCTGCGGGGGTTTATGACGCAGAGGTAAGAATAAATATTGCTGGAGGAGTAACATCAGTACCAATCAGCGTTACCGTTCTGGATATACTCGTGGATGCCGAACCTCTACCCGTGGCGATCGGTGTGAGTGTTCACAATTTCAAACGTTTCACCGATGCGGAGATAAACGATCCGGCTGCCGGTTCACATGCACTGACGCTTGAGGATATACATGAAAATTTTGCCTTGCGTCTCTATGAAGCGAGGGCGTTTCCGTATAATTTCGATACTTTGATACACCCGAGGGTAAGACATGCCGAAGACGAGATGGAAATATCGTTTACAAGGATGAACCACTCATACGAATTTTTATTCGACGAATGCTCGGCAAAGCAGTTTCCGTTGAACATTCATGATGTCTTCGGAAGTTCCGGCGTATTGAGGGGCGAAATATTCAGCGAGGAATGGACGCGGGATGCGAACACATATGTGCTCGAAACAACCACGGTCTTCCGGGAAAATGAATGGATGGATGATGCTTTCTGCTTCATCGTGGACGAGCCGAACACCGAGGATGAATATTATGCCGCGGCGGAAATCGGTTTGTATCTGCACGAACTTGTTCCCGATCTGAAATATCTTGTCACCGAACAGCCATACAAACTTCCAGGACAGGGTGACTGGCCGGATTTGCATGGGATAGTGAATATCTGGTGCCCCCAGTTGGGGTACTACCGCACTGAGGAATGTAAATCCGCTCAGAGTGAAGGGGATGAAGTCTGGATATATCCGAACCAGCTTGACTACAAGCGTTTCGAACCGGAGATATTATCCCCCACACTTAATATCGGGGATGAATTCCTCGCTCCGCAGATTCTGACCGCCGTGATATATCGCCACGGAATTGACGGCCTGCTCTACTGGGATTGTGTTTATTGGAAGCATGTGGATCCATTCGTCAATCCGAACCCGTCCGGCAATACGGACCGTGAGTTCTTCGGTAACGGTGATGGCTATCTCTTCTATCCCGGCGACAGGATAAGTGAGCATCTTCCCGGTTTCGATAATGTTCCCGGACCGATACCGAGTCTGAGGTGGAAGAACCTGGTGCAGGGACTGGAGGATTATCGGTTGCTTACACAGGTCGGTATCGATCCCGCCGGCATTCCATCCTCCGAGGATATGTTGAATAATCCGAAGCTATACAAAGAGTTCTTCCTGAATCTTAAGCGTGGCTTAATCCCCGATTGATAACAGTGAAATCCAGGATAGTCCGTATAGACACTTGAGATACGACTGTCTTGATGGCACGGTCTGTGAGTCTTCGAGCTGACCGTGGTCTGAGTGCGTAATCCCTGAATAATCCACGGTCAATCCTCGAAGACTCGGACAGACCGTGCCATCAAGAACGAATAATTTATATAACGTTGGGGTTCAATGTACGGCACGCTCTTGTGGCACCCCTTGTATCTTTTCCCTATGGCATCATTTGTATCAATTGGTT
>CBDVBS010000205.1:0-6964 GCA_965372275.1 uncultured bacterium
CATCAGGAGGTTTTTTAATGCTACGAAGCACAACAATCATTCTCATTATTGGCATCATCGCTCTCATAATCGGTGGATGCTCGGGCGCGGGCAGTCCAGTTGAACCGATTCAGAACGATGCACCACGTATCGCTTTTGGCGATCCGGTTCCCGATTACGGATGCGGTGACTCAATAATCGTGGATCTCATTGCGGGGCAGAATTACATGGCAGGTTATGTCGAGGTCTATAACGACGCCGACTATCTCTATGTAAAATACATGGCAGCAGATGGCTGGCAGATCACCGAAACTCATCTTGCAGTGGCCAACACCCTTGAGGGCATTCCCCAGACCAAGAAGGGCAATCCCAAGAACGGGCAGTTCCCCTACAAGATGGAGCATGATCCCGCGGTCACGGAATACACTTATGTAATTGACCTTGACTGGGATATCTGCGAAGAACTCTTCATTGCCGCACATGCGGTTGTCCAGACCGTTGACGGCGAGGGCTATGTCACAGGCGAGGAGACTGCCTGGGGCTATGGAGAAGACTTCCCCGGTAAAAACTGGGCGATGTATTTCAATTATGAAGTCGAGAGTTGCTGTGTCGAGGGACTGACCCTTTACGATGATGAATTCACAGCGAAATTCTACCATCCGTGGGCTGGAATCGCTTACTGGAAAACCGTACTCAGCGGAGTTCCCGCAGGCTTCGATGTTGCAGATGGTCCTTATCCCGGATGGTGTGTTGACCAGGGACATTACATCTATCCCAACTCGACTCACACCGTGAAAATGTACAACAGCTATGCCGATGACCTGCCGTCATACGCGGTGGATCCGGACTGGGATATGGTTAACTACCTGCTTAACCACAAACACCCGGATGCCTCGATCTTTGACATCCAGGATGCGGTCTGGTACTTCATCAATGGAGGTCACGATCCCGCCACTCTTATCGGCCAGGCTATGGTTGACGATACTCTGGCGAATGGCGAGGGTTTCGTCCCCTCTCTCTGCGACGGTGACATAATCGTGGTTATCATCGATTCATTCACCGAAACGCTTGGTATGCGCTCACAGCTAACCATCATCGAGGTTGATTGCGCTGACTAAAGCCGATCTTTTTTCTATGTAAACACAAGGGAGCTTCGGCTCCCTTTTTTTTACATCTTTATTAGGAATAACTCCTATTCTTGGGAAATTGTGGTATAAAGTATACGTGGATTCTATTCGGCAGACGTTTGGAATGAGGAGATTATATATGCGCATAAATCTAATTTACGCGGCCTTACTCGTATCCATATTGCTGTCCGCACTCGCGTGTTCTCAGCCGAATCCCGTGGATCCTGTGGGATATTCGCAGGAGAGGCTTACCGAGTCGGAGAATCATGATGTCTGGGGGTACTACACGCTTATCATTGACCCGGCCGTGCCCTCCGTGGAGGTAGCAGAATCAAGGTTGGCCGCCGGGCATCTCAATGTCAAACCGTTCATCTCCCCGCCGGCTTGCACCGATTGCTTGACCGTGACCCCGACCGGGCCTTTCGCAGGGAACATTTTGCCGCTTGATATCACCCTCAGGAATCCGAAACCCATCACGGGATTTGATGTGCGCGGCATAATCATCAGCAATGATATCGGTGTCGGGCTCGCAAACGCCGATGATTACACGATGCTGTTCGACGATGGCGGCGCGGTTATTCTCAACCCGTTCAAGGCATACGCCAAGATCAATGCCGATCGAAGCTTCGGCCCGGGTGAAACGTATACCGAGAATTATGACTTGTGGCTCGCGAGTTTCGGCAAGATTGCGGTAATTGATTATGCTATCGATGCATCATGGCCGACCCGCGCGAAGGAGCCGTACCAGGTCAACGCCCCCGTTATTGGCGGCGATATCGACAGCACCGGGCAGAACACGGCCCCCATCACGATCGACATCTATGCATCGGGCAACGATGTAACCGAAGTATGGTTCAACTGCACGAGCATGGGATTTGCCGGTGAACTCCCCCTCTCTTTAGTCTCGGGAAATACATGGGGCATCGACTTCCAGAACACTCCGATGGCTGCTGAAGGTCAATACACCTGCATCGTACGCGCATCGACCGCATCAAGCGCGAACTACCTGTATGATTACTTCACCATCACCGTGGTCCCCGGAACCCCGATGGTCAGCCTTGCGAATGATGTACAGCCGATTTTTGACGCCAAATGCGTTTATTGTCATAAGGGCAGCGAACCCCCCGACCTGCGTCCCGGGTATACCTGGGGCGAGTTGGTCAACCAGGATTCATGGCAGTCAAGCGTAAAACTCGTCACACCCGGTGATCCATACTTGTCCTACAACCAGGCCAAAATACGCGGCACGCACAAAAATGCACCTTACAACGGCATGGGAAAAGCGATGCCGTGGGAACCGCCGTTTGTCACCGACGCGGAACTCCTGATAATCGACACGTGGATAGAGCAAGGCGCACTTAATAATTAGACTTCGAGACATACTTTTGCATAAACCGCCCCTACCCGGGGCGGTTCTTTTGTAGAGCAGGTGGCACGGTCTGACGAGTCTTCGAGTCTGACCGTGGTATCCGACACATCAAGCAACAAGACCACGGTTAGCCCTCGAAGATTCGGGCAAACCGTGCCACCCATTACTCATAATTTATACAACGTTGGGGTTTAGTGTGCGCGAATCCCTGAATGCAAGCCATTTAATACGCTCAGTAGAGCGAATGGAATTACTGTCGATAAGACACTTTGTAGCCGCTCCTTGCTTTTCACGCTTCAAGATGTTCATTTACAGCCTTGACAAGATTAAAATTGCGTGGTATTTAACGATTACATCCCTATGCAGGACGTGTTCCTGGTAGGCACTGTGGTCGGAGTGGCCACAGT
The DNA here is from genome assembly GCA_965372275.1 of uncultured bacterium. Lineage (GTDB taxonomy): Bacteria > JAJVIF01 > JAJVIF01 > JAPKYR01 > CAZSPL01 > CBDVBS01. The sequence goes on from CBDVBS010000205.1 coordinate 2,883, forward strand.
TTTTTTTGGTCTTAAGGAAGGTTGGCGTATGGCTAAGCAAGGTAGTCGCATAGTTTATTTCTTTGACGGTTTCAATTTTTTCCACTCTCTAAGGCACAATTATCGAAAATACCTGTGGTTGGACTATTGGAAGTTTGCCGAAGTCCTAACACCCAAGACAAGAACCTTAAAGAACGTAGTGTTGTTTACGGCATACCCTAAGTGGTTGCCGGAAAGCCATAAGCGGCATAAGACCTATTTGTCCGCGCTGAGGGCCAGAAACGTTGAGATTATTTGGGGCAAATTCTACTTAAAGGAAAGAAAGTGCCATTCATGTGGGTCTTTGTACAAAACACACGAAGAGAAGCAAACTGACGTTAATATAGCTACAAATCTATTAACGTGGGCCATACAAGACAGATTTGATGAAATCGTAATTGGAACGGCTGATTCCGATTTAATCCCAGCTATCAAAGCTCTAAACTCTGAGTTCCCTCATAAACTAATTACTATTCTTTTCCCGATAGGAAGAAAGTCAATAGAGATGGCAGGATTAGGGCTTAAAACAATGAGAACAAGGGAAAGGAACCTGCGAGACTGCCAACTTCCTGACAAAGTATTTCTTCCTGATGGCTCAATCGTTAGCAGGCCGTTAAGTTGGCGATGATTCCGAATTAGGACACTACCGAATTTGTACTCGGTTTTATATCTGCTTTTTAGCTCGTTAATATCCATTTTTGTTTACCTCACACCACCCAGTACTTCAACTCCTTCGCCAACAGCGGCACATTATCCGGATCGTCGGTGATGCAATAGAACGCGGCAAACTGCACCGGGCGTTCGGGATGAGTGTGGAATGTATTCCCCCAGCACGGGATATGCCCCTCTTTGGCGTTATCCCAGATACTCACATCTCCGTGCGGATTAATAAGGCCGATCGTGCGCCCCGTCGCGGAGTCGCTAACACATGTCCAGGTTCGTCCAGCATGGTCTCCACCGTCACCGCCCTGGGGGATTACCACGGTGCCGGATGGTGTATTAACACGTGAGATAACCTCGGATTCCTTGTCTCCGCCCGGACGCGGGAACAGCAATCCCTCGAAATTGACAATCCGTCTGCACCCAGCGGTTTCGGTGAGTCGAATGAGGGTCATAATCACCGGTGAACCCGGAAGAGTGAGATAGAATAATTCCATCTTCAGCAAGGCTAAATCTCTGAGGAGTGATATATCCACCCTCACGCCTTTCCAATGATGCCCGAACATCTCGATCTCATCCGGTTCGCCTGAGAAGCTCGAAGTATGAAACCGATACCCGATCCACCACGAAAACAATCCCAATCCGCCGAACCACGGACGCAGCCATGTATATTCACCGGTTTCCGGGAAGGGTGAGCAGAGCAGGTTTTCGGCGTCATCAGCGGATTCCGACAGCCAGTGCATCGTGCCGCAGTATTCCGGTGATACTTTGAATTTATAAGCGCCGTTATCGACGATGAATGTCTTGAAAACCCCTTCCTTTGTCTCAGAAATATCAACTTTCGCTCCAGCCGGAAGGATCACCAGCGGTGTGACATCACTCTCGACCCGATTGACAGTCCCCATGTTATATTTCACCGGCACTATCCCCGGTTGTTTCCCCTCAAGTGGAATTTCGATATGCATCGGGTTCTCGAAATCCCATTTATCAGATTCGGCCTTGTATGTGGTTCCATCGGGAAGTTCCGCTTTGGCGTTCGCCGGAACAGCTCCGCGCCTTATGAAGTTGAAGCTCAGGGGGCATACTCCGTCATTGAAGCGGAACACGGGAGTGCGCAGGTGCATTGGCTCACGCGGTATTTCATCAAGCTCGCGCTCGTTATCCCCAAGTGCAATTCGCCTTATATGGCCAAAACCCGGTGAGTCAGTGATGATCCTTACTTCCGGAAGCGCAACCCTCTCCGAAGGTGCCAGCTTCTCCACTTTCCATTCATACCTCGGTACCGGCGCCCAATGCCTGAACGTGACCGTGTCGAATGAACCGGTGATCATCCCTGTTAGTCGGCCATCCTTCTCGAAGCCGATCCACGGCTCGGCATACGACTCCGGTCCATCCGGCAACGGGCTGTTACCCATAAGCCAGTAGCCCGGGTGGCCTTGCACGAAACCAGCAGTGAGCGGTACCGCGAGCCGGGCAAGACCTCTCGCGTTGAAACTCAACATCACGCGCCCATTGAACGGCTTCTCTCCCTCGTTAACCAGTTCTTCCCATACCGTGAATTCGGTTCCGGTCCCCAACTTCACATGCTGTTCGAGGATCATCCCTGGGAAATCCTTTGATACGCCGCGCATGACCGCATGCACGCCTGATGCACATTCATCCACTTTTACTTCATGGAGGGTGTTATCCATCTCCTCAGAGAACGGCTCGCCTATCGAGTGACCGGAAATACTCAGGAATCGCTTCCCGGAATCCCGATGAAGGAATTGCATCCTCCCCTCTTCACGTTTGAGACGGATGTATATCTTATCGTTGGCGATGTATGTCACATTCGGATTCTCATCCTTCACGGCGACAGCCCGGCCTTTCTCCGCGACCCGGGCATATACGCTCAGCGGTTCGATCTCAACATCCCGGACTTCGAACTTCACGACCCCGCCGATACTTATTCTCCCGTCCCTGCCTTCATCCTCCGCTTTCACTCTCACATTGATCCCGACAGAAGCTTCCGGAGGGATATTCATGGGTTCTTCGGATGCCGGTTCCGCTAATGAAATATTACCCTCGACCTTAACAGTCGGCAAAAATACGATTTCCGATGGGAAACGTGATTGCATATTGAATGTATGCCGCTCTTCCCCGCCCGGAACAAGGACAACAGGTCCGCGGTGAATTTCGAGCTCGAATGGCGGCATTGCTTTCAGTCCGGGACGGAACTCCATCCGCAAATCATCCATCGTGATCGTGCAATCGATCGGAAGTCCCCACCAGTCCTCACGTGGAGGTTTCGCGCCGGGAGCAAGGGCCGCTGAATTTTCAAATATCTTCTCACCGGTCAACTCGAACTGCTCGTTGAATTCATACCCAATATCACCGGTTCCGCTGCAAGACAGAGACACCTTCACCGGACCGGATTTCCTGTTTATAAATGCCCACCTGACCGGATATGACGCTCCCGAGATATGTTTCTCGCCCGCAATCATGCAGCGGACATCGATATCATCCCCGATAAGGCCGATGATGCCTGACGTTGACGGGTCCACCCACACTTCCAGCTTCCGCCCGTCCTTCTCGAAGTAGTAGCGTTGCATATGGCATCCGTCAACTACATCAAGACTCTCCTCAAGCGACAACTCCTGGCGCATATGTTGATACCAGTCAGCACCATCAAGGAAATTCATCACGTAGGGATTACGCAGTACCGTGGGCAGGAAGTTGTACATGTGCACCTCGGTACGCGGACGCCAGAAGAACCCGGTTTTCTTGTAGAGCGGGACGGCCTTCATATTCGCCGCCCAGGTGTGAAGGTCGAGACGCTTGGCTTCATCCTCTACCGCCTGTTTCACACCCGAGCGCAGCAGATCGCGTCCGGCTCCGATGCCGTGGTAATCGGGCTGCACGTTCAGAAGCATGAGATAACGGGCATCGGGCTCGTTGTAGTGCGAATTGTAATTCATGAAACCGATGATCTTGTCGCCGATAACCGCCACCCATTCAGCGAGTTGTTTGTGCTTGAACAGGGATTCGCGGATCCCCTCAGGCGTGAAGTCCCAGCCTGCGAATTCACCCGGCGGCCAACCGTCAACCGATTCCTTCATGTGCGTGACGAGCGCCGGGAGGTCGTCTTCGGTGTATGCACGTATGATAAATTCAGCCATCGCTTCCCTCCTGGCATGATACCAACGGGTTGGAATATCCTGAGTGGAATATTGTGGCTCATTTCACCGCGTACTGAAAGGCTAAAAACTGCGAAATGTAAAATTTATGTATGGTGTTGATTTCTATAGAACTTAATTTCCAAATATTCTGTCATACGCAGTAGTTAAGCATAATACCTCTTGAGTGCAATCCATTCGGCTAAAAAGTGCCGCCTTTAGCGAGGGTCCCGAAAGGGGCCCTCCACT
>CBDVBS010000206.1:0-6957 GCA_965372275.1 uncultured bacterium
AACCTCTATGCATTCAATTCGGATGGAGATCTCTCGTGGACGTTTGCATCCAGCGGCCCGATCTTCTCGAGCCCGTGTATCGACCTCGACAACCGGATTTATTTCGGAACCATGGACAACAAGGTCTACTGCGTTGACAGGTGGGGCAACGAGGTCTGGCATTACGACACCACCGGCTCTCATATATCCTCACCGGGACTTGATGAAGATCTTGGCGTTCTCTATATAGGGAGCGATGACCAGAAGTTCTATGCCATCAATCTCGACGGGACGCTCAAATGGATCTTCCCGGTTGGCGGTAATATCCGCACATGCCCGGTAATCGACGCGGAAGGTTACATCTACATTCGTGACCGCGGACCGGGTTGGAAGGTTTATTGTATCGACCCGGACGGCAACGAAGTGTGGCAGAAGAACACCGAGAGCGAGTACCTTTATGAACTCAGCAGCTCACCATCGATCTCCAACGACGGTTCGCTCTACATTGGCTGCTCCGGTTGGGCATACTGCTTCAGGGATGAATAACGTCGGTAATTCGAACTGATAATAAATCCCCCCCTTAATCCCCCCGCAAGCGGGGGGAATTTACTAATCCGCTGGGTAGCGCGTATCTATCGCCGCTTGTTGTTTCATAAATTGTTCGTTCTTGATGGCACGGTCTGCCCGACGCTTTGGGAGGGCTGACCGTGGATTATTAAGGGATTCCGTACTAAGACCACGGTCAGCACTTGAAGACTCGTGCAGACCGTGCCACCCATCACTCATCATTTATGCAACGTCAGGGTTTAGTGTGTGGCACCCTTTTACCGGATGGCTTTCGGAGGTTACGATTCCACAAGCACGTTGATGCGATCCGGGAAAGGGGTGGTCTTTCATGTTAACGAATCGCCACCCCTTTCCTCGAAGACTCGTAAAGGGCTGCCACAAAGAGCGCAATGGTGTGCCACAAGGAAAGTGGGAACAAATTCTTAATAGATGTAACCCACGAATCCCATTTCGTGGGTTACTTCATTTGGATATGGTATATTAAATATATACGTCAAGGAGGGATGGTTTATGTTGAGAGACATAAGGTTCGTGGTTTTGCTTTTCATCCTCGCGTTTGTTCTGACCGCCTGTTCCGCCTCCCCCGATAATCCATCGATGCCCGATCGCATCAGCACCGACACTGTCAATGCACCTGAAAAACTGTTCTTCGGCACGTACAACCTTGTTATCGATCCGTCAGTTCCCGATGTGACCATAGTACCGATGCGTTCAGGCCATGCTCATCTCGATATCCTGAAATACCTGCTTCCGCCGTTTTGTGACATCTGCTTCTATGCGGAAATTGAGGCTTACGATCCATACGCCAACGCCTACACATTGAAGCTCGGCCTCAGGAACTATTCATTCCACATGGTTTATGACCCGCGCGGGATCATTGCTGAAAGCAGCGGATACAGGATCATCAATCCGTCCGGTTACTACATGCTGCCCGGCGGTATTGAACCCTCGGCGACGTTTGGCTATATCGATTTCGACAGCGGATTGGAGAATCGCAAATACCCGCCGTCCACTTATCGAGAATATTATTTGCAGATCGCCGTCCCGTCCTACATGAGTCTTTACCAGGTCCCGTTTGTTATCGAGGTAAGCTACCCCGAAAACTGCCGCGAAGTTTACGATATGGAACACACCGGAAATAACGGCTATCTCAATTGGGGCGGGGGAAACCTGACGGTGAATTATACGGTCAGGGATTGGCAGGATGATGTGTCCTGGGTGAAGGTTGATGCCACCGAGATTGACGGTAGCTGGGTGACCATGTCAAAAACCGGGAGCGATACATGGCAGTGCGTACTGCATAACCTGCTCCACAACCCGGTCGGTACATACTACCTCACGGCAACCGCGTACAGCCCCAATGGTGAAGGACGGATCATACTTGATTACTTCGATGTAGATGTGGACTATTAGGAAAATGGGGACAGTCACCTATTTCTTAAAGCTATAATTAATTATCGAAAAGTACATAGGGAAAGAAATAGGTGACTGTCCCTATTTTCCTGATGTTACCTTACAAACACCGGTTCTAATCCCTTTGTAGTCCTGCGAAGATATGCCAATTTCAAAATCCGTGGAATTCGTGTGAGTGGAACCGCCTCATACAGGAAGAAGCCGAGCTTGGCGGCGTGAAGCGTTTCATTTGCAGCCATCATCCCGATGATCTCAAGCTCGTTGACTTCACCTTCGACAAAAGGCAGGGGCTCTTTTATTTCCAACAACCTGCGGGCAATCGGTTTCATCACGGCCGGGTCGGGACCGAATTGTAATTCATCTTCATCCGTACCCGGTTTAAGGGCATTCAGAAGGGACACCATACGTTCCCGCTTTTCACCGGACAGCGGTTCTTTCAGTTCGATGGTATATTCCGCCGCCGCAATTGCTTTATAAGGGTTCTTCGGCGGCTTGAATCGCATTTGCTGCACCCATTCCAACCCGACGCCATCGGGTACTGCAACGCTTAAACGCCGTGCGACTTCCTTGGGATCGATATGTTCCCTCAGGAAAATCTGCAGCAATTCGCAATTCGATTCGATGCCCGTCGGCAGCGGGGGAGAACCCTTCATAACAACTCGCGAACGGTATCCCTCGGTGTATGAAACCGGGATATTTGCCCGCGTGAGTATTCGTTCCACCATCACCAGCCAGTCGAGATGCGAGATGAAACGTATGAGTCCGATCCGCGAGAAACACAGCATCCACGGTTCTCTCAAAGCTCCGTTCACTTCGCGTCACCCCCGTAACGGGGCGGTATACATCCACCCTCGCGTTTCTGCAAACCACATGAGATGCATCCGGCGATATTGCAGTCGGGAGTTGATATGCCCTGTTTGCTTTTTTCATATTCCGAGCGGAAGAATTCATCATCGACGCCGGTTGAAAAGTGCGTCCACGGGAGCAGCGCCTCGGTTGGAATTTCTTGCATGTAGAAATCGGGGTCGATGCCTTCATCCTCGAATGCTTTCATCCAGCGGTCCAGGTCAAATGTTTCACGCCATGCATCGAAACGGGCTCCCTCACGGTATGCCCTTTCCAGTACCCGCGCCAGTCGCCTGTCGCCTCGGCTGAATATCATTTCAAGATAACTTGTATGAATATCGTGGTAACTCACCTGCACGTTCCGGCGTTTCCTGAGCGGCCTGAGCATTCTCTGCCTTTCCTGAAGCTCATCTGGTGAGCAAGCTTCCACCCATTGAAACGGCGTATGCGCCTTCGGCACGAAATTCGCAACGCTCACACGAAGCCGGAATCGCTTACCCTTCGGGATAACCCCTTCATCCTTCAGCTTGTTTACCGTTCCTAAAATCGAATCGACGCATGAGATGATCGCGCGAATATCTTCGTCGGTCTCTGATGGCAGTCCAATCATGAAGTAGAGCTTCAGAAGTTCAAACCCGGCGAGAACCGCCGACTCAACCGCGCCGTTGATACTCTCGGGGGGGAAATCCTTGTTGATTTCGGTTCTCAAACGCCGGCTTCCGGCTTCGATTGCCAATGTAAGCCCCGCGCTTCTTCCCGCCCCGGCTAATTCCTGGGCGAGTTGGTCGTCGATGGCGTCGATACGCGAACTCGGCAGGCTGCAGCTCAGGCGATTGACGCGTTCACGTTCAGCAAGTCGTCGGACCAGCATCGGGAGCCCCGGGTAATCGGTGGTACTCAGTGCCAATAATCCAAGCTCCGGATAACCAGTGGCTTCGAGCACAGCTTGCGATTGAGACATCAGGGTGTCGGTGCGGCGCATACGGTAAGGTCTATAAATATAACCGGCTTGGCAGAAACGGCATCCCTGGGTGCATCCCCTCGCGGGTTCAACGACAGCCCGGCAATGGACGCTCTGTATGTGAGGCAGTACGGGATTGAGAGGAAACTCGGCGGCATCGAGGTCATCTACAAAAGCCCGTTCGACTTTATCCGGCCCGTTCGCAATATTTTTTATCGATGAAATTCGATTATCGTCAGCATATGAAACTTCGAAATGAGACGGCACATAAACACCGGGAATTTCGGCAAGCCTTTTGAGCACTTCCGATTTTGGAGGCCTGCTTTCGTTTCCGGTCATACCAAGTATTTCGAGAATCGCCGGGGCCGCGTCTTCCCCGTCCCCGAGAACGAAGCAATCGAAGAAGTCTGCCAACGGTTCCGGGCAGAACGCGACCGGTCCACCGCCGATCACTATCGGATACTCCCGCTCCGATGCCCTGAGCGGCAGGCCCGCGAGGTCGATAACCTGGAGCACATTGGTGAAGCACATCTCATGGGCGAGAGTGAATCCGAGAGCGTCGAATTCGCCGAGGGGAGTGAATGTTTCGAGGGAATAAAGCGGGAGGCCCTTGCGTCGCAGCATTTCCTCCATATCAACCCATGGTGAATAGCAGCGTTCCGCGGCGAATTCATCCCGCGCGTTGATCGCGTTGTAAATCACCTGGTGACCCGTATGGGACATGCCGACTTCATAGACGTCGGGAAATACCAGGCATATACGCGCCCGGACATCATCCGGGTTCTTGCGTACCGAGCCCCATTCGCCGCCGAAGTAACGTCCCGGCTTCGAAACGAAGGGTAAAATGTCCTCGATTTTCTCGGCAAACGTAGTCATGCAATCCGAAATCCCCACGTACCGGTTGATTTCAAAGCGGATTACAATAGCATGTTATTCTCATAATGGAAAATGAATCCAGCCTTTAGAAAAGCTTTCCCGCGCGTGGACTGTGGTTATAGACACTTATCAGCAGACCGATACCGAACAGCGATGCAAGAAGGTTCGACCCGCCGTAGCTCAGAAGTGGCAGCGGAAGCCCGGTTACCGGCATGATCCCAAGCGTCATCCCGATATTCACGAACAACTGGAAGAACAGCCATCCCACTACGCCGCCGACTATCATCCTGCCGAGGGGATCGCTCGTTCGATACGCTGTCTGCACCGCCCTCAGCAGCAGCGCGAAGTAGAGTCCGAGCAGGAGTATGCACCCGATGAATCCCTTCTCCTCCGCAATTACGGTGAAAATAAAATCGGTATGCTGCCCGGGTATAAAATCGAGCATATTCTGTTGCCCCGCGAAGAAGCCTTCCCCGACAACCTGTCCCGAACCGATGGCGATGCGCGACTGGAAGGGCTGCCATCCCGCACCGAGAATATCCTCGTCGGGAAACCTGAAACTCATTATGCGTTCCTTCTGGTATTCCTGCAGGAATAGCCAGCCGATAGGCACCAGTGCCAGTCCGGCACCGACAACTTTGAGGATTCCCCCTCCGCTTACTTCGCCCATCAACAGCACACCCAACAGGATAGGAACGAAGCACAGGCTTGTGCCCAGGTCGGGTTGGAGTGCGACAAAAAGCGTCGGCGGGATAATCGTCGCCACTGCGGTGAGGAGACATAATCCTTCACCGATCTTGCGCAGGTTGCGGCTCAGGAAATCGGACAGCGCGAGGATAACTATTATCTTCATAAATTCCGATGGCTGAAATCCAAACCCGAAAACCTGGAGCCAGCGGCGTGACCCACCCACTAATTTTCCGAAAAATAAAACGGCGATGAGTAAAACGAGGAATATTATATATGTAGGCCATGCGATCCGGCAAAGCAGCCTGTAATCCACCTGGGCGACGATGACCATCCCGAGAAGCCCGATAATGAGGAATACTAATTGACGTTTCGCAGCCGGACCTATGACGAACACTTCCGGCTTGGCGGCCTGGGCCGACGCTATCAATACCACGCCTACCAGGCCGATTATCAGGGCCAGGGTGAATGTAAAAGGATCGATCTTTAATCCGAAACTCTTCATCCATAGCACCCGGTGCTTGCTATCGGGTTTTGCGGTTCCCGCCGTTCTTCAGCCGTGAGTAGAAAAACCGCCGGCTGAGAATATAACTTATCAGCGACACGCCGCCTATCACGAAACATGCCGTCATTGTCCATATGAATACCTGCTCCATAGTCTGGGGCTGGAACAGATCCCGCATAAGGAACACTCCTGAACCGATACCCGCTGACGCCAAGGCTAACAGTATAGCTTGCAGGAAGGCCAATTTGTAACCTTTTTGCTTAGTCCACAGTCCGAGGAAGATTAAGAGGAAGCCGACGAAAGGCGTGATGTTGAAGCTGATGATGAGGATGTTCGCCATTCCGATTGCTATAAACAGGCTGCACATCATCCGCAACTGGTTATCGGTATTGAATCCCTTTATCTTGAACCGAGCGATATTGTAGAGGAATATCCCGGCGAGCACGAAGCTGTTCAATGTAAACGCCAGCCGCGAAAGGCCGATCCTTGTCTTGGCGGCGTAATCGGCGGATACGCCAAAAAGGTTTGATATGAATCCCGGCAGGTTTACCGTGAATTCCCGTGCCGTGACCAGGTGATCGGGATGAAGGAAGTAGTGATATACAGTGATCGCTCCGGACAGCAAAAGGTACGATGCAAAAACCGCCATGCTCAGCAGAAACACATTCCGCCTGCGTTCGATGCGCCTGATATCTATCAGGCCGCAGTATGAAAAATAGAGATAACCGGCAAAGCGTGGGATGACCAGCACAATAATCGCTGCCAGCTCGATCTGCGTTTCGGCACGTACACGGAATAGCTGAATGATAGGCCAGCAGTACACCAGGGCCACTATCGAATAAATGAAAAGGAAAATCGCCGTCCGGAGGCGATATAGATCAATTTCTCTATCTGGTTTAATCAATTCTTTCTCATTTGATGCCCGTAAATCCGAACGCCCAAACAATAACAATGCCTCAGGGAAAAAACAACCGCTTCTCGAAGGGGGAGCGGAAATCGTAGCATTCTGGTGTTTGGTCTTAGCGTCTTTAATATTATGAGTATATTCTACTCTAATGCTGCATAAACTATTCGTTCTTGATGGCACGGTCTGCCCGACGCTTTGGGAGGGCTGACCGTGGTG
>CBDVBS010000207.1:0-6955 GCA_965372275.1 uncultured bacterium
ATAGGTAAATCTCCTCCTTAATGGGACCTGCCAGTACCGGTAGGTCCTTCTTACACCCAGGAAGATGTAACCGAAACACCCTCGATAACTGTGCGGACCTCGGCCGGGCAGATCAATTCACTGACCTCATCCGCCGTCTTTTCGAGGTACCAGCAAATATCTTCGGGAACGAACCCGTGGGCCCATTGCCCGTCAGCACCGATAGAATGCGAACGAGAGACGAATTCCGCGAGCTTCAGGCATGCAGCCATCGTCACATCAGGGCCCAACGCGGGATGCTCCTGCGCCGCAATCAATCCCCACAGCCTTTCGGGAAGGTTCCACATATGGCACAGTGCCGCGCTGACAATGGGATGCGTCAGCCCGAACGCACTCAACTCAAGATCGAGCAGATCCCCTTTCCTATCGAGACTCAGCTTTACCACCTTGGCGTATCGCTCTCTGAAAGCGGATGCCATCACGAGCTTGCCGGCATCGTGCAGCAACCCGCCCGACAGAAGCGTGGCGGTATCCAGTCCGCCCAATTTCCTTGCGACAATCCCGGCGATATGCCCTACCGCCGCGGAGTGCGTCCATAATTTTCCAAGCGGCACTTCTTCCGGAAGCTGTCTGCCTCGTGCCTCGGTGAATGTGCCCATACCGAGTATCAATGCCCGTACATTGTCGTAACCCAACAGGGTAACCGCCCTCTTGAGGTTGGTGATTCTTCCTCTTAAGCCGGAATAACTCGAATTGACGATCCTGAGGATCTTCGCCGCAACCGCCGGGTTGAGTTCAGCCACATCGGCAACCATCTTTGCATCCGATTTCTTATCCCCAAGGACGCTTAGCAATTTCCCGATGTTTGCGGGCAGATCGCTGAACTGCATCAGGACTTCCATCATCTCCCTGCCCTCGTTGCAGTTGAGGGCAAATGGGCTGTAAAGGGTGCCTGAGTAGATCGGTTCGAAAACACTTTCCACTCCCCTGTCCGTTACCTGGTTTTGCACTGTTCTACTCCCTTTCAACTTGCCAGTAAATGGCAGTCCTTTATTATTTCATCCATCTTCAGATGGTCAACTAAGCGAGGTGCCTTTTCCACCCGAACACCGAGCGTCTCCGCCGAGGGGTTAATTATCTTTTCATCCGGAACCTGTGCGTCGAATCCCAGCTCGTGCTCTCTTGCAATGAACTGCGCCAGCCTGAGGGCTGCCGTCATCCTTGGGTTCGGGCTCAGATGCGGATGTTCCTGGTATAAGAGAGTCGTCCATAACCTGTCGGGAAGGTTCCACATCCTGCCCAGCGCACCGGACAAGATCGGATGAGTAAGCCCCATCGTTTCCAGTTCTATCTCCACGAGGTTCTTCCCTGTTTCCTTCGCTTCCATCACGCATGACGCGAATTTCTCCGGATGAACCATCGCCAGCACCAGCTTGCCGGCGTCATGAAGAAGCCCGCAGCTTATCAGCGTCGATGCGTCGAGGTTCCCCGCGCCAATGCCTATTGCCCCGGCAATATGTCCAACCGCTGCCGAATGCTGCCATAATCCGCCCAGTGGAAGTGTCGGTGGCAGCTTGTGGTTGTTGTGCTTCATGAACGCGCTCGTGGTATTCAGCAGTGAGTTGATCACGTTGAACCCGAGAAGGTTTACCCCGCGTTTCAGATTGCTGATCTTACCCCGCAGCCCGGGGAAACTCGTGTTGACCAGCTTGAGAACCTTGGCCGCAAGCGCCGGATTCAGCTCAACGAGCTTCGCTATCGCCTCCGCGTCGGACATGTCGCACCTCAATGCATCGAGGACGCCGTTCAGGTTCATGGGCAGGTCGTTATGCGCCGCTAAGGCTTCATGGACAAGCCCGCTCATCCTCGGGTCGACCTCGAACACCCGCGAATTGAACAACACCCCGTCCAGTTCCTTAGTCGCTATCTCTTCGAATCCCGTTCCATTAGCCAACATCGGCTGCATGTGTCACCTGTTACATCCGCGTGCCATCGCGGGGTATTCATGCCATGCCTCACCCCACATTTATTTCACATACAAGTATCCATTTAATTGTAAGGCTGATTATTTATAGGTCTTTAGACGATTGAAGATATTCAATAACTGTTGGAAATCGACTTTCGCCATTTTCTTTCCGGGTGGCACCGCTATCCGAATCTTCGAGGACAGCGGTGGCTTGCCATGTGCGCGCATCATCGTTCGCTGGCGCTCACTATAGATACGCGCTACCCATTGAAGGAATATTCAACAATCCATGTAACTCGACTTTCGCCATTTTCTTTCCGGGTGGCACCTTTCTGTCTTCAGAAGGGTGGTCTTCATATCTTAACAATTCCTCACTTCAAGAGACCACCCCTTTTCTCGAAGACTCGAAAAAGGGTGCCACAAAGAACACATAAGGCTACCACAAGGAATGCATATACTTTATTCACTAAGCTTATGGAAAACAGCCGGGTTTAAAGTCGCGTCATGCGCTATGAGCATCTCGTAGGGGCGAGCCGGAGGGTTACCCTCCGGGTAACCCCTACGTAAGACTTGCCGTGTCGGATGGAATCATACAATGGCAAAAGTCGAGTGGAAATGCCTGTTTACCCTGAATCGAAAGGTAGCTGCTGCCTTCCCGTCTTCGGGAAGTAGCTGCTATCCTTTTTAGTGAATGATTCATGCGGAAGATTATCCTGCCGTCGACATAAAGTGTCTTTGAATCAGGAAAGTAGCTGCTACCTTCTCGTCTTCGGGAAGTAGCTGCTATCTTTTTAACATAGTGTGATTTGATAAGGTTTGATGCAGGTGCTATATTGGCATCCTTCGATAGATTTACGTGAGGTGTAATATTGCGTGAACGTATAGAAGCGGCTCTCAAAACAGGGATGGAAGCGGATGATTTAACAATCCGCGTAGAAGAGGTCGATACCACAACCATTTCATTTCAGAAGGATGAGCTCGACAGCCTGAGCATCGGCAAATCCATCGGCGGATCGGTCAGGGCTCTGGTCAATGGCGGATGGGGATTCGTAAGCTTTCAGGATTTCGATAACATCGAGGAGCGGGTCCACCAGGCTATCGAACACGCGCGCCTGGTCAGCGGCAACGATGTCACCCTCGCGGATGTGAAACCGGTCGTTGCTGAAGTGCCGTCCGGAATCATCTATCATCCCGATGAAGTGCCGCTTTCCGAGAAAGTCGGCATGCTGCGGAAATATAATGAGATCATCCGCAAATACGATCCGAAGATATCCTCCTCCATCGTACGCTACTCCCACAGGCACCGTAAAACCACCTTGGCCACCAAGGCCGGGGCTTATATCAAACAGGATCCGCTACGCATCGGCCTGAGACTTATTGCCCTTGCCCCGGATGAGGACGGACGCCCGCAGGATGCATACGAATCGGTAACCGATATGTCCGACTACAAAGCGGTCACCGGCCAGGAAGAATTGTGCGAAACCGTCGCGCGGAAAGCCCTCGAAATCGCCGCCGCACCCTCCGTTAAGGCCGGGGTAAATACGGTCGTTGTCGATCCGGAGTTGGCGGGTGTATTCACCCACGAAGCTTTCGGGCATATGTCGGAGAGCGATTTCGTCTATGAAAATCCCGGATGGCTCGAAATACTCGTGCTCGGAAAAAGGTTGGGACGTCCGATCCTGAATATCTACGACGGGGGGCTTGTCCCGGGTCATGCCGGAACCATCAAGTATGACGAGGAAGGCACCCCGGCCACGAAGACATACCTCATCAGGGAGGGCATCCTCACCGGGCGTCTGCATTCACGCGAAACCGCTGCCAAGATGGGCGAGGCGCCAACCGGCAATGCCAGGGCGATCGGGTATTCATACCCGCCGATCGTACGCATGACAAACACCGCCATCGAACCCGGCGGCTCGACCTTCAAGGAGATGCTGTCAGATATCGATTACGGCGTCTATGCCATCAGGAGCCACGGTGGTCAGACAAGCTTCGAGCAGTTCACCTTCGGCGCGGCGGAGGGTTATGAAATAGTGAACGGCAAAATCGGAAAACGTCTTCGCAATGTCTCCATCTCCGGGAACCTCTTCAAGACCCTTCAACACATCGACATGATCGCCTCCGACGAGGGATGGGATGACGGGGGCGGTTGCGGCAAGGGTGAGCAGTCGGGTCTGCCGGTAGGATGCGGCGGAGCGCACATACGTATCCGTGAATGTGTCGTCGGCGGATCGTAATGCGAAGCAAGGGATGATGCGCGATTAAGATTGGTGTTTCGGGAATTTATTCCCGAAACCCTTTGAACAATATCCCGTACAGTTTCGGGAATAAATTCCCAAAACACCGGTTCCCAAAACACCGGTGAAAAACCAATGAGGAATTACTAATGGACACATCTATAGCCGAAAAAATTATCGAAACCGCTAAAGACAAACTCGACGCCTGCGAAGTGTGCTTCGTCTCCTCTGAATCCAAGGAAGCCGAGTTCGCATCGAACAAGCTCAAAAACAGCAAGGGCAAGGGTTCGCGTTCCGTGGCTGTAAGGGGATTCCTGAAAGGGAAAATGGGATTCTATGCCACATCCGATTTAGGTTCGGTCGATGAGATCATCGCTAAAACACTCGAACTTGCCAAGGAAGGCAGTTCCTGTGAAATAGAACTGCCCGCCGATTTCGGGAAAGCATCCACTGATGTATATGATGAAAAAATCGCCGGACTCCCCCCGGCGGACCATGTCAAGATAGGTCGCGAACTTATCGATATGGTCCGGGAGCATTACCCGGTTTTCCTCAACGAGGCGAATCTATGGACCGAAGTCGAGAAAGTGTTCCTGCTCAACTCATCCGGCGGCAGGGGTGACTTCACACGCACGGCTATCACGTCCCTGATCGCACCCTCACGGGCGGACGAGTCCGGGTTCCTGGAAGTTTATGAGTTTGACTTCTTCTCGAAATTCCCCCCGGGAGGTTTCGGTTATGTGGCACAGCGCGCGATAGATAAACTGAAGTTTTGCGAACATGACGCCAAAGCCGAAACCGGTGAGTACGACATCCTGCTCATGCCCAAGGCTACCGCCATCTTCGGTCCCCTTCAACTTGCACTGAATGCCAGGTCGGTGCTTAAGGGTTACAGCCCATGGAAGGACAAACTTGGCGAGAAGGTTATGGATGAACGTATCGAAATCGTCGATGATCCGCTCATCGCGGGACATATAGGCTCCCAGCCGTTCGATGATGAGGGAACGCCGTCGCGAAAAAAGACAATCATCGGCAATGGCGTGCTCAATGTCTTCATAAACGACCTCTTCTCGGCGGGCAAGCTGGGCTTTGAGCCGACCGGTAATGCGTTCCGGCAGGGCGCGGGCGCCGAGCCGAGGGCTTCGGCAAGCACCCTGTTTTTCAGGGAAGGTGAGAAGGATTTCGACACGCTGGTTGCCGGAATAAAGAAAGGCGTCATAGTTGACGAAATTATGGGCGCGCACCAGGCGTCGCCGTTCTCCGGTGATTTCAGCGTAAGCATCGGCCTGGGATGGCTTGTTGAAGACGGTGAGATCATCGGCAGGATCAAGGACACAATGCTCGGGGGTAATATATTCACGTGGCTCAGGGACAATCTTATCGAGATCGGACGCGGCTCCGAGAAACCGTCAACATCCCTCTGCGTGCCACCCCTCCTCTTCAGCGGCGGCAAGATCGCCACGGGTTAACCTCGATTCTCACAAATGCTATAAAAAAGCCCCCTGCTTGGCAGGGGGCAATAAATACGTCGAAAAAAGGCAACTGATGTCTTACATTTCTCCCGGCAGGAACATGCTGAGTCCGTCACCGTGCAGGACAATGATGTTGCCATTGTAGTCGCCGCCCTCGACCCTCAGCGGAGCTCCAGAGATACTGGTGGAATCGCCGAAGGAGCCGATTTGGCCTCCGGACGAGGAGTACTTCTTAACCAGCGGCTCGCTGGTGGACAGCAAGTCGAGGATATAGTAGTCATTGTTGTCATCCCTGGTAATATCCTTCGGGTCATTGAAGCCGCTCATGCCATCGGACTGGGTCCCGCCCCAGTTGACGCCGGTGTAGCTGAGGTAACCGTTATAGCGTTCAACACGGTATTCAGGAGCGCACTCAACAAAGTATATGTAGCTGGATTGAGTGCTGGACTCGCATCCCCTGACATAGTTCTTATGGAGTCGGTTGTAACCCGTACCTTCAGTTGGGATGTTTCCGCTGCCGCCGGTGTACCCAGTGGGAGCGAAACGGTTAATCCAAATAACGCCGGGCCAGAAAAATCCCGAGATAGTAAAGTGGTAGTTGTTGAAACTCGTACCGGTAAAACCGCCAACTTCTACAATTCTTTCTACTGCAGTGTGAGTACTAAGTCCACCACCCGTGGGGCTGTAGGACCTCGAGTAAAGGGCCGTACCTGCGTTATTGCCACCGCAGATGGAATAGCTGTTAGGGCTAACATCAATGTACTCACACGCTGTGTTTGTGGAGTACAAGAGTGCGCCGTCCAGGTAGTGGCCGCCTTCCGTATATCTCCATACCTGCCCGTCGCTATAAAGAATAAGCAAATCGCCATCGGCATGGTCGATAGCAAGGTCGTGTGCGGTTACGCCGCTGCGGATCGTTATATTCTTCGTGGCGAATAACTCGAATCCTTCATTTAAATAACCAGGGGTGCCGCAGCCATTGGTCACCTTGACATCCCACAAGCCGCCGGCGGCGCCGGTCGTATTGATGTCGCAGGTGATGTTACTCGCATCCACGAAGACGACATTTTCGGCCTCAATGTCATCCTCACCATCCTTGACCAGTGCCACAGCGAGTTGCAACCCATCCATGAAGGTTCCGGTTATGAGGACATCGAAGAATGAGTCACCGGCCCAACCCTCATCGGGGGTGATGGATGTCACCACAGCAGGCGGGCAATCAATAACTGTTGTCGTATAGATGAAGCAGTTGTAGATGCTCTCATCGTACATAGCGTGGCCGGGATCGAGAAGATCCAAGA
>CBDVBS010000208.1:0-6925 GCA_965372275.1 uncultured bacterium
TACGAACCTGTGCAGGAGGATATAATCGACCTTACCGTCGAGCGATGCCGATGCTCCAGCGGCAACCTTACAGGGCAGGCACGTCTCATCTACAACTATGGTCCCGCCGGTATCGATGATCTGCTTGTTTGTAGGCCGATTCGTGACCACATTGCAGCCAAGATGCTCAAAGAATACCTTGAAGAGCGGGAAATAGTTCCAACTCTCCAAAGCCATCGGTATGCCTATACTAATCGCCAAACATCCTCCTATCCATTAAATATTCCCAAACATTTAACGGGGTACGCCAAAACGTTCCGACCCGGAGCCGATTATAGCATTTTCAGCATCAAAGCATCCAGTTATTGCACGGACACCGCAGCAACAATTAGTCGCGTGGTCTTTTGCTCAGAAGAACACTCCGGTCTGCGTTATCTCGCTATCCACTATTTCAGGTATTTCATATACCGGTTCTTCTGAAATCTCACCCGTGGTTACTGCAAGAAAAGTCGGGTGGATGCGCCCCAACCGATTAGTATTTCCCTTGCCACAGGCATTATGCTAAACTAATTGATTCGATTAATTAAGAGATAAGGAAGGGATTTACTGGCATATGAAACATCTTTCGTATAAGAAAAATGAACTCCACATAGATGGTGTCAAGGCTCTTGACATCACCGATGAGATGTTCTCCCCATTCTACGTGTACTCCAGGGACGCTATTCTTAACAGAATATCGGCGTTCAAGGGAGCTTTCGCCGAACTTGACCCCGTCATTGCGTACTCCGCCAAAGCTTTGAGCAATCTCAGTGTCTTAAAGCTGATGAATGGTGAAGGGTTGCATATCCACGTGTCGAGCCTTGGTGAACTTTTCAAGACCAAGGCGGCAGGTATCAAGAGCAAGCAGGTGATATTCAGCGGCCCGGCGAAAACCGACGAGGAATTGACCAAGGCAATATATGAAAAACCCTTGCTCATCCAGGTGGGTTCAATTTTCGAACTTGAAGCCCTGAAAAAGATCACGGGGAAAAAGAGGACTACTCAGAATATCGGGTTGCAGCTTAATTTGGGCATTGATCCCGGCGTCGCGGCGTGTTGGTCCCAGTCCAAGGTTGACAGCAGGTTCGGCATAAACAAGGACACCTACGAACGTGCCCTTACCATTATTTCCGAAGCCCCCGGCATCAAGCTCAAGTGCGTATGTTCCAACCTCGGGACGCAGATCACATCCATCGAGCCCTACGTTGAGGAAGCAAATATCCTGGTTGACCTCTTCCTCCAGGCCAAGGCAAAGGGCCTGGAAATCGAATATCTCGGCATCGGTGGAGGATTCAGCATCGACTACGAGACCGGTGATGCACCCGATATTAATGAGCTTGCCGCTAAAATCATCCCGGTGCTGAAGGAAGTTGACGGCAAGATTATCATGGAGCCCGGACGCTTCCTTGTAGGCGGCAGCGGACTTCTCATCACGCAGGTCTTAGGCGTAAAGACTGCTGGTGATGTAACATATGTTCTTGTCGATGCCGGGATGAATGACCTCATGCACCGTACCCTCTACGATGCCTACCACGAAGTCGTGCCCCTGGTTATACGCGAAGGCGAGGAGATTACCGCCGATATTGTCGGCCCCACGCCTGACTCCCTGGATATCCTCGGACTGTCCCGTCCGATAGTGAAACCGCGCCGCGGTGAATTTCTGGCACTCCTCAACGCGGGTGCCTACTGTTCGAGCATGGCGTCGAATTACTGCGGCAGACGCCGGGCAGCAGAGGTATTAATTGAGGGGGATGACTTCACGGTGATACGTAACAGGGAATCATGGGACGACTTGTATCGGAATGATGTCGTCGATTGAATAGGCGATATGATATTGAGTCCGCTGCATATCGAAGTCTATTTTGCCTGATAAGAAGAAAAAACCCGACATTCTCTTCCGTGACAGGAAGCTCATTGTCATTAAATTCGGGGGCACGTCTTTAGCCGAGGGACAGCGCCTTCACGATATCTCCCACAAATTAGCAGCCATCGCCTCAGAAGTCGGACTTATTGTCGTGGTCTCGGCAATGGGCGACTCCACCACCGAGCTTGTGAAACTCGCCCATGATGCAACCGAGGGCCATCCATCCGCGCAGGACACCATAGAACTCGCCGCTCACGGCGAGATGATCGCCGCCCGAGCACTGAAAGCCGCCTTGACTCACGTGGGCGAAAAAGCAAAAGCAATCACCCCGTTCGGCGGATTGTGGCCCATCATAGCGGAAGACAAATCCCCCCAACTGCTCAGCATTGAGAAAATCAATGAAGACAAGCCGATAAGTATATGCGAAAAACGTACACATGAACTTTTGCTGCAGAACATTCAACCTCTCATCAAGGAAGGCGTAATCCCCGTGATATGCGGTTTCCTCGCACTCGATCCCGCGGGACAGTTGATCACCCTCGGACGTGGCGGCTCGGATACAACGGCGTTTCTCATTGCAAAGCTGCTTGAAGCCGATGAAGTGATCGTGGTTACGGATGTGGAAGGCGTGTTGGACGCCGACCCGAAACGTGTCGATGCTCCGAGCAAGATGAAATATATTTCGATGGAGGAAATGGACGGCCTCGCCCAGGCGGGAGCGGGAGTTATCCATCCCAAAGCATTGGCCTATAAAAGTCCGCAGACCAAGGCGCGGGTTACTCACTTCGACGAAGAAACATATGAACTCGGAGGAACGGAAGTATCTGGATTCCTCAAGGCGAGCCTCGACTTCTGCCCCCACCCGCTCGCGCTGATATCGGTCGTACTTGAAGGCGGGGAAGAGCGCTCAAGGATTGCCGAAGGGATTCTCGAAATACTCAGAGGAAGCGGCGCTGAAATCCACGGGATGGCTTCGACCAACAATTATATCGGCGTCTATCTGCGTGAAGACCTGGGTGAGACGGCGTATCACGACATCCACAAAAGACTGACGGGTGAATCACGCTTCAAGGCAATCGCATTGAAGAAGGACATCGCGAGGGTGCTGATATCATCCCCGAAATTCCAGCCGCACCCGGGTGTTATCGCGATGATAGGCGCGGCATTGGCCAAGGAAGGTATAAACATATCGGACATCATCAGCCTGCAGAATGACATAAATATTTATGTTGATTGGAATCACCGTAAGCAGGTCGGCATACTGCTCAGACGTCTCGCACTCGATGCAGCCCTTGAGGAATTCGCCCGCGAGCCTGCCGGATAGCATCAACGCCACGCTCCGGGAACATCATAAGGAAGCTCATTATGAAAGAGAACAACCAAAGCAGCAACAAGAAGCACTTCAGCCGAAAGGAATTCCTGCGATGGAGCGGACGTCTCGCGATGGGAGCGGCAATCGCGCCATTGATTCTCAACGGGGCCTGTTCAAATAAACAGGCTGATGCGAGTACGGAAGGTGCTGCAGCTAATACATCCGATCCGTCCAAACCCAAGGAAATCAAGATGTGCATCGCCAAGGATGCCGGTCCAATTGCGTTAACACGCGCAGCCGTTGACGGCATGGGTGGAATGAGCAGGTTTGTCTCCGATGGTGATAAAGTCGCACTTGTACCGAATATAGCCTGGGCAAGAGCGCCCGAGTTTGCGGCGAACACTCATCCGGAAGTTGTCAAGGCACTCACCGAAATGTGCTTCGAAGCAGGTGCGAGCCAGGTTGAGGTTTTCTGTCATCCATGCAATACACCCAAAGTCACATATGAAGTAAGCGGGATCGCTGAAGCCGCCGATGCCGCCGGAGCATACCTGCATTTCCTCAGCGAAGCTGATTTTCAGGAGATGGAAATTCCAGGCGCTGTCTGGAGCAAGAAGAACAAGGTCGCCAAGGCACTTCTCAATGCCGATGTATTCATCAACGCTCCCGTCGCGAAGCATCACGGACTATCGAAGCTGACCCTGATTCAGAAGAACCTGATGGGAATTGTATATCACCGAGGGCAATTGCATAAGAATATCAATCCTGAACTCGTTGCATTACAGAAAGCATTCCCCGCCAACCTGTATATCATCGACGCCAACCGCATCCTCCTGCGCGGCGGGCCTAA
This sequence comes from uncultured bacterium, assembly GCA_965372275.1. Classification (GTDB taxonomy): domain Bacteria; phylum JAJVIF01; class JAJVIF01; order JAPKYR01; family CAZSPL01; genus CBDVBS01. The sequence continues at coordinate 4,045 of CBDVBS010000208.1, forward strand.
CGGGGGGGACTTGAACAACGTCAAGGAAGTCAAGCAGGTGTTGGCTGGTGTCGATCCGATCGCGATGGAAGCCTATACCGCCACACTTTTCGAAAAAGATCCTGCATCGATCGGGTTCATCAAGTTGGGAGCCGAAGCGGGGTTGGGTACGATGGACTGGCAATCGGTTTCAAAAACCGCTTAGAATTTCCAACATAATGACAATGGTGTTTCGGGAATTTATTCCCGAAACAATAATCGGGACAGTCCCGGTTTTAATGGTTTAACTACTCTTTATTCAAAAGCCATTCCTCGTATCTTGCGTTTACAAATGGAAGCAACCTCTCCCTGATTTCATCCCTCGTTTTACGGAAAGCATCCAGCACTTTCTCATCCGCGCCTAATGTGCCGGTCGGATCATCAAACCCCATATGAACCTGTTCCTTGGCCCATGGGAAAGTGCCGCAGATATCTCTTGCATTGCTACAGAGACTCACAAAAAGATCGAAATCCTCACCCACAAATTCCTTAACATGTTTCGACCTGTGCTCCGAGATATCCATCCCCAATTCAGCTAAGACCGCAACTGCCAATGGGTGCACAAAGCATGGCATAACACCAGCGGACTCAACATCAACACGATCACCCAAGTAGTGCCGTATCAAACCCTCAGCCATCTGGCTGCGGCACGCATTGCCGGTGCATAATACGAGTACTTTGAATTTATCCGTCACTCGCTGTTCCCGTCCCGCTGGGCTTTTTTAATCCAGCCCTCAGCGAGCATCCTGTTGGGCACTCCACCCTCGCTGACTTTTTTGCCATCAATAAAAACCGCCGGTGTACGCTTGATACCCCTTGCATTCATTTCCTTCATATTCTTGATGAACTTGACCTCGGCGTCAATACCGAGCCGCTTGACCGTTCCTTCCATCATCCGAAGCGTCATCTGGCACTTCGGGCACATCGCTCCAATGATTTCTATCAGCAAGCTAATGACCTCCTGCCACCGGGTTCAAACGCCCTTGTAACGAATCGGGTTCAGCACATAAATCGCCCATCCGCAAAACTCACGCCCGTACTTCAAGTATTCATCCTGGTTACCGTGCAGGCGTTTGACAACATCCCCGAGTTCGGGATGCTCAGGGTTCTCTTCAAGCCACGCGATCAACCCGCGCCAGTTGTCGGCTTCATAACGGTCCCAGTCATCCACGGACGAACGCACGACATACTCGAAATCAAATCCCTCGTCACGTGCCATCTTGAGTAGCTCGAATTCGGAATGTATCTTGCCACCGAACACCTCAATGAATTCAGGCGGCACTTCGCTGGTTAGTCGATACGGTTCACCTATCGCCAACTTCCCGGTTGGTTTGATCTTTTTTTTCATCGCCTGGATTGTTTCGAGGTATCCACCGAAAACAAACGACGCCCCGATGCAGGCGGCAACATCGAAGCCGGCATCCTCGCATTCATACTCCGCGCCCTTGCCGCATACGATCTCAATCCTGTCGGCGAAGCCCCTCTCCTGCATCTTAAGGACAGCTTTATCACAAACGTGTTTGCGAATGTCGATGCCCACACCGGATATTCCGAATGCATCAGCCCATATCGCCAATATTTCACCGTAGCCGCTGCCGTACTCGATGATCCGGGAGTCCTTGTTAAGGCCGAGGACTTCTCCAACCCTGTGAATTTTCTCAGGTGACATCGGGTTTATAAGCTCGATGTAACGCTCTGAGATATTGTACAGTTCCATCATTTCCATTGTTTTATCCTCGATTTTCCGCCGAGATGTAATGCGTACGTGCCCAGTCGATAGTGCGCTTCAATCCCAGGTCAAGATCGATCATTGCCTCAAAACCAAGCAGTTCCTTAGCCTTGTTCGTATCAGGCACGCGGTGTGGTATGTCGCTGAAATTCCGGCCGAAGACATCTTCATATGATACATGCACTATTTCACTTTTCGAGCCGGTCAACACGCGCACTTTTTCAGCCAATTCATTTATCGTGATCGCAAATGTGCTTCCGATATTGAAGACTTCCCCCACCGCTTCATCACGTTCTATCGCGGCGATAGTTCCGGCAACCGTGTCGTCAATATACGTGAACGCCCTCACCTGTTCACCGTCGCCGTAGATTTCCAACGGTTCATCCTTGAACGCACGCTGTATGAACCGCGCTATCACCGAACCGTAGCCGGTTTCATCAATGCGCGGGCCGTAGGAATTGAAATAACGTATGGCGGAAAATCTGAGCCCTCCGTCTATCGCGAAACCGTACGCCAAATGCTCGTCGAGTGCCTTCGCCGTGGCGTATGACCATCGCGGGATGCTCGTGGGCCCAAGGACACGTGGGCCATCCTCACTGAACCGGTCTTCAGAGGAGATGCCGTAAACTTCCGAAGACGATGCAACCACGACCCGTTTCCCATGGCGAGTGCATTGTTGCAGCACAACTTCGGTGCCGCGCACGTTCACTTTCAATGCGTCAAGCGGATGCTCGTGCACCAACTTGACAGTCAGCTTTGCAGCGAGATGGAAAACCGCGTCGCAGTCGGCGACAAGGTCGTCTATGAGAGGTTCGTCGAGTATTGACCCCTCTACGAAACGCAAATTGGGTTTGCCCACATGATGCTCGAAATTCCCGCGCTTGCCGGTCGAGAGGTCATCGAGCACGCAGACCTCGTCTTCACGTTCGATGAGTGCATCAACCAGATTCGATCCAATATAACCCGCCCCTCCGGTAACCAGGTAGAGCATATACTCACTCCATTCGATCAACTATGCCGTGGATTATAGCATTTTAGGAGATGGCATTGAATTGCAGTTCCCGGATAATCGCTTCCCCCCTGGGAGCGCGGACATCCTGGGGCTGTTGAAAAAGTCGCGTTGATGTAGCATAA
>CBDVBS010000209.1:0-6916 GCA_965372275.1 uncultured bacterium
ACACGAGGGATAAGAAAGCGGCGTGCATTTATTTCCTCGGCGTGCTGGTCTTGATATCGGCAATCACCGGTATATCCAATGCGGCAACCGGGGGATGGTTCTGGCATTACATCTACGAAGTCCCCCAGAACCGGCAATTCTTCTTCGTGCGATTCGTTAACCTGTTCCTTGTTGAGGATGTCGTCGGCAAGATCCCCATCCTGTTTGTCGGGAGTATCCTGTGGATTTTCATCCGCAACCGGGTGGCGGGGAAACGTACGCCGCTCAATGTGTGGGAATGGACACTCCCCGCGGCGCTGCTTGCAAGCGCCCTTCCGCGTTCCCAGCCGGGCGGGTTCGAGAACAACCTGCTGCCGTTCGCATTGTGGTGCTCGATCATGTTCGGATTCACTTTCTATCATCTGCCGGCATACTTCCAACGTCTTATCGGGGAAGCGGATACTTCGGACGCCAAACGCCACTGGGTCATGCTCCGGCTTATTGCATATAATTTCCTGCTCGCCCAGTTGATACTCATATTTTTCATTCCCACCGCGAAAGCGTTTCCGCGTAGAACTGATTACCCGATAATTCCGTCGGCGAATGACAAGCAAGCAGGGGATGAATTCATCGGATACATCGAGTCATTCCCGGGTGAAGTCTATCTCCCCGTGCACAATTACTACGGTTGGCTTGCCGGGAAGACACCAAGCCTGATACTTTCGAGTTCGATCGAACATCTTGAATCGGGTGGAACCCAGCCGGGGACATTCTACAACCAGCTCAGGGAACACCATTTCGATGCGATCATCGCCAACGAGCTGTTCACCCCGCGAAGGATCGCGATGTCGTATGAGAAGGCGATCCTCGATGATTACTACTGGGCCGGGAATATCCAGTGGGGATCGAGGGATGTGTTCCTCCCCGTCACCGGGCTTCGAACGCGGCCGGATATCGTGATGCTGCCGATGCGAATATTGCCGGGGATCGAGGAGAGCATCAGCGGAAAGGTGATTGAATTCGCGCGATATGGGGTTTTATTGAATGTGTTCCTCGGCGAAGGTGGGGATCTCTATATTGTGAACCCGGTTGAATTCAACGTGGAAATGATCACGATTCCCTTCAACGATGCTGCTCTCATAAGTGCAACTGATGATGGGAACATTGCATTACTCGCGGGGAATTCGGTGTTCCTCATTGGTGATGGTGAAAACTACATTTCAATAGCCCTTCCGGAAATGCTGTCGACCCCTGACGCGGGCCAGGTGGCGGTTGATCCACTGGGACGTTTCATCGCGGTTGCCGATTATGAAGGCGGATGTATGTATATAGTTGATATTCCGTCGGGCAATGTACTGCACAGAATGCAAACCGGCACCTACCCACGGAATGTTTTCATCTCACCGGACGGGAACAACATCTATCTTAAAACGTGGTTGAAGTTTTCATTAGCGGCAGGCGGCAGGGGGATGGCCATACTGCATCGGTTCGAAATAGAAAGAACCGGGGGCTCTACAAAAATACTTCCGGCCGACACAGCGCAACACGCTCCCGATCCGGGGCAGGAAATGAGACTGAGTCCGGATGGTTCGCTCATCTTCTGGTTCGATTCGTCCAGGTATGACGGAGTGAATGTATTCGACGCACAAAGCCTGGAATTCCTCTACACCATGAAGGGTCGCGGGTGGCGCGTGATGGATATCGCGTTTGGTGATGATCCGGAGAAAGTAATCGTGCATTTCGTGCGGTCTAAATTCAACGGCGTAGCTCTGCTCGATCTGAAAGGTGAGACGGATCATGGACTGGCGAAACTATATGACAGGCCGGGACACATCGTCCCCGTTCCTGGAACTGACGATGAAGTGATTCTCTTCAGCAGGGGAACCGGCAGGATATTACGTTTCAAGATATATCCGAACGACTCCTGGCCCGGGGAGCAGGAGTATATGCCCGAGTAATGGTAATTTAGGAGCACGGAGAAATGAACAGAACGCTGTGGATGATAGAGAGAATCCTGATTATCGTTACGCTGCTAACTGTTGCAGGTGGATGTCAACAGTCATCGGATAGAGGCGGCACGCCTGACGCCCTGTTGAACAGGTATGAGGGCATCAGGGTTCTCGCTGTCGCGGAAGATATCGCGATAGCCCAAGATGCTGCGAATCTTGTCACGGCCTGCACGGGTTATGCGGCATTCGCGATGGGATGCGATTTCAAAGGAGCGGGTGAGTTTAACCCGACGACAATCGCGGACATCCTTCTGCTCTGCCCCACCACGGAAGAGGGTTGGGTCAACCCGGAGGGTGTAACGGAATATTCTTATCGGGATGATTTCATGAGCGTTGACCATGGGCTCGTGATATTTGGCAATCCCGATGCGCCGGGGGGAGTTGAAATATTCAGGAATGGTGAACCCATAGAAATACCGGAGACAGGATTCGCCCAACTTAAGGTAATCCATGCCATTGCGCTTGCGGCGGGCGATGAAGAAATGATCGGGAAGTATGTGAATATCCCGGATGATATTAACCCCGGCAATTTCATCGCATGGTGCAGAGATGAAATGGATCCTCCCGAAACTTTGTCGTTTGAACCGTATGATGGAGAATTGCCATCACCCACATTCGCCTCGGATAAATCAATAGATGAAATACTTGCCGAATGTCCCGATCCGTTTGGTATTAGGCCTGCATATATTGACCTTTCCCAAGACTGGCCTCCTAACCCGACTGTGACCACTACTCATCCACGTGGCGTGGGAATTCCTTCTGACTGGACCGGGGCCAACATGCTCCTGCACTTACCGCCATCTGATGGGACTATGGCAATATCAGCGGCATTCGCAAAGGAAGATCAGAATTTCCTGTATCTCATAGCGATGGCTGCCAACCCGTTGGTCGAAACAGTCAACCTTGGTATTGCAAGTGGCGGCGAAGAATTTATGCTGATTCTCGAAGGCATTCCATCTCGATTGAAAATCAGCCGGGTGATAACCGGGGAAATGAAAGAGGTCCCCGACTTCGCCCCAGCACGTATCGAAGCAACTATCCCAAATCCACCAACATACAGAATTTACTGGGATGATGAAATAGATCAACTCGCGGTGGACTGCAATTTCCCGGGCAATGGATTGCCTTATAACAAATCGCACGTCGAGTCACTGACAGGCGGTACTGTTTATTGCACGGTGTATCATCCCGACGGGGAAACAGTTCGATTGAAAGCCCTCATCCCGTCGAAGAGCCCTCGCAACAAAATCTCATTCCCGCTAACTAAACAAATTCCCTGGCACCTTGAGGACCCGAAGCTTTATAAATTCCGTTTCCTGTATGAGACCGATGCGGGTGTCGATGAATATATCGCAGCATTCGGCTACAACCGCATAACCTCACCGAATGTTTATTTCCGCTTCGAGAACCACTCGGCATATTTACGGGGCGCTTACGATGACAAGCTGTACATGTCCGGCGAGAGGGACAATGCATTTTTCGGGAAGCTGAAAGCAGATGGGTTTAATTGTTATATGGCGAATAATCCCCTTACCCCACGTGAAGTCTATTTCGCATCAGAAGCAGGAATGCTTGCGGCGCATATTACGGAAACAAACCAGCCCGGTTTTCTTGTGGATCAAGTTCATGGAAAGACCTATCCTCCGAGCTATTCAGGCGCTCCGTCATGGATGGGTGAAGCCAAAGTGGAATCTCTTGAGGGTGTTACGGATGCACTTTCGAGTGATACTCCCATCAGCTTCAAATTCAGCAGAGGGGATTCGGAATTGAATTGGTTGATGTATTCCATCCCGTTATCGACTGACCCCGATGGTGAAAATGAGCTTTGGATTGAACGAAGCAGTGAAGCTGAAGATGAAGGATCAGAAATTCCCGAGTGCATTGCATATTTTGCTGAGCAGGATAACGTAGAAGCAATGGGTTACGATCTGTTTGAATTCGTGAATCTCGCACGCCGCGAGGAATGGTGCGCGGGATTCATCATTCCGCTTGATATCTATGACCGGGACGAGCATCTCCCGTTGATGACCGATGACTTCCTTATAATCGACCTCGACGGTTTCCCGCTGGATATGCCGCTCACGGCACGTCGCGGCTCGACAATGAAGATCCCTCTGCGTTACGCCAATCTCAAAACCAAGGGGGATCAAGGCGGAGCGGTTTTCTGGAAATGGGAGGAAGTCAACCTCGAAGGTCGCGTGAATTATGACGAGATTGGATTCAAGGGAATAACCAGCTTTGCAACTCTCGATGTGATTGTCCCGGATATGCCGGGTGAATACCGCCTGCGTTTCGAGGTGCTGGATTTCGGCGGCTTCGTGCAGGCATTTAATCACCTGGATGTGGTCGTGGAGTAGGGGGCCTAATGATCATCAATCCAGGATGAACTTTGTGGATCCCAGTGTGCACCGAGTGACAACCCCTCATTTATTGAAGTAACTACAGGCTTTAGAAATCTGGTTATAGTTTTAATTACCGCATCAAACCCGGTTGATGGGTCGGTGATTCCCGGTCTATTTACGAACCTTGACCACCTGGTTTGAATTAGTGAATCCTCTGATAGCGTGCCATTGAAAACAATATTATCGACATCCAAACTTGTTTTTCTGGTTGTAAATGTCTGCTTTATTGCTTCATGCAGAGTCCGCGAATCAAGCTCCTGGCTGCTCGCAAGCACATATAAATCCAGAAAATCCTGCATCCTGCTGTTACCTAACCCAAGGTCAACCATCGCTTCAAATTTCTCAGCGATCACACTTTCGAATGAATATGCCATTAATATTGGCGGCGGAAAATCGAGCAGAGTGGAATACTCCACTTCAACCGGTCCAGGTACTACAATATCCCCGAATCCGAAATCGATCTGCATATGAAAAAGGGCATCGCCGATAAAAGCCCCAAATTTGAGTCGCACTCCTGGATACCCACCCTCTTTGATAATTTCTTCTCCAGTTAAATCCTGTGTTTCAAAACGAACGCCATCTTCAGTTTCGATTGCGCCAATTTCTGCGACTATCTTTTTTAGGGATCCTATGTCTCTGGGTATCCCAATACCTAACAAGTCGATATCCTTTGTTGGCCTTTCCAAGGTTTTTACGGAGTTTAGCAGGAGTAATCCTCCTTTCAGAACCAAGTTGTCCCTATACCTTGAACACCCCAGCCGGAAGAGATATCTTTCCCGACAAAACAGGCTTGCCAGAAAATTAAAATCTCGTTTCCGCTCTCGAGACAAAGCCCTTAGTCTGTCACGGATTGACGCAGCGGTATTTCTCGGTGTAGTCATTTTTAAAGCATTGCGTCCATGTATGTCCGAAGGATAGTCTCAACCCTGCATACTCTTGAAAATTCAATAAGTTTCTGAATATTGCGATCTTTTATTTTGAGATATTCCCTGAGACCCTCCTTAGCCAGGTCAACTCCAATCTTGTTGCGGAATTTAAAACAATCACAAATGGTTTTCTCTCGTCCATAAATCCTGATCATTGCCCCATCGATAGAAATATCCTCCACCCCGACACTGTAGCTGCGCTTTGAAAAAACCCACAGTTTTATCGGAGGATAACTCCTTTTTGTGTGATATGCCCCATATGGAAGAGCTACATCCACCAGGGGTGGGTTATATGTTGTAAACTCATAATAAGACAGGGCTGATCTCAGGCAGATAATACCTTTGGGGATTTGCCGGGCAATCTCAACAAAACTCATGTGAGCATTGATTGGATGGTCGAGAAGCCTGTATAGGCCATGGCCCACTCGTTCCAGCTTTCCTTTATCTCTCAGAATATACACCCAGGATGAGTCGAAACCAGCTTTGCCCAGATCTTTCCATCTGACGTACCCGCCATTATCCCGAATGAAATTAATGATTTTCTCTTCTACTTTACCCATCGAGTCTGATTATACCATGTTATCTATAAGGTTACGCATATATATAGAGATAACTTAGAATTCATAACTCAAATATAACATCCACGGCTGAAACATTTGACTCAGCCAGCGAGTCGATCCATCGATAGTCTTGAAGGACAAAGTAACTTCGCTATAATACGAAAGCTATTGAAACACTATGATCCCATACAAAGATGACAACCCATCCATCTCTTTCCCGGTTGTAACGTTTTCACTTATCGTTCTCAACATTATTGTCTTCCTTTTCACAAATTTGGGCGGAGCACACCGGTTAGGACAGATTGTCTTTGAGTGGGGTGTCATACCGTCAAACCTGCTGTCCGGAAACTCGGTAGTTGAGCAGCCAGCGCGATGGCTTACGCCGATTACGAGCATGTTCCTGCATGGGGGATTATTCCACTTAGCATTCAATATGCTGTTCCTATGGATATTCGGTGATAATGTGGAGGACAGGTTGGGGAGCCTGCGTTTTTTATTTTTTTATTTCCTCTGCGGATTTTGTGCCGACTTCACTCACATAGCACTATATTCCGACAGCATGATACCAGTTGTCGGCGCGTCCGGAGCGATCGCCGGGGTAATGGGCGCATACCTGGTGCTGTTTCCGGGCGCGCGTGTGCGAACCCTGATAATTCTATTCCCTTTTATTCGCACCGTACGTCTCCCCGCATTCTTCTTCCTGATCGTGTGGATTGCCTTGCAGATACTAAACCAGGTTTTCAGTTGGGGGCTTGAATCGGGAGTCGCGTTCGCCGCGCACATCGGTGGATTTGTGGTAGGGGCATTCCTGCTGGCAATGCTCAAGGTGGATAACAAAATGATAAACGGCCCGGGCGATATCCGCCCACCCGGTCAGTGGGGCTGGTAGTGCGTTCATCTTCTTCCCGCACCCCTTCACTGTAATTCAGGGACTGTCCCTCATATTTCAAAAAAGAGGGACAGGCCCTACTTTAAGCAATATCAGGGACTGTCCCGAATGGCGCTTGTTTAAGGATTGTATCGCTTTTATGAAGCCGGGT
>CBDVBS010000210.1:0-6896 GCA_965372275.1 uncultured bacterium
TTTATTGAGATGCTTTCTCGCTATATTAGTTACGAACTGCAATGTCTGATAACATAAAACCAACATATGTATTATCCTCTGCCTTTCTCTACCGCCGGTCGCTGGGTACGAATCTCCGCTTTGCAAAGGAAGCCGGTTTCGAGAATATCGAGCTTTTTATTACCCGGAACATAACCACTCTTACATTCGAGGAGATTGAGACTGCCGTGGCGGAATCCGGTCTCAGGGTGGTCAGCATTCACCTTCCGATTCCGTTTTCCTACAATGAGCACTGGCCAAACCTTCGGGCTTCGATCACCAAGGCGGTTGATTGGGCTGATGCATTTGACGCCCGGTGGATCGTCAGTCATCCGCTGGTAGTAATGGCCGATGCCGACGAGGAATTGCAGGCCGCGATAATGGCGCGGTATCTCAGGATCCTTGCCGATGTTTCGGAATCGGACGGGGCTGCGAAGCTGCTCATTGAGAATATGCCGGACCTTGGTGATTCACGGCCGATACGTAATCTGTTTACCTACCCGGATGAATTTTTCGATATGGTGAAGGCGAACGGTTATGCCATGACATTCGACACGACCCACTGGGGAAGTTTCAACAGGGATATTGTCCCGGGCTACAGGCATTTCTCATCGCTGGTGAGGAATATTCACATAAGCGATTTTCTCGACGGTACCGAGCATATCGTTCCTCATCACGGGGAGCTCAACCTGGATGAATTCATCTCGGAGCTTAACTCGACCGGCTATACCGGGCAATTGACCCTGGAGCTCGATTTCACCACGCGCGGGCGTAACGAGGGTCGTAAAGAAGAGGGTATTCTTCTGGAGCTTGTAAAAACAAGGGAATGGATGGAAAATGCGTTCGAGAAATCGTAGAATGTCGATTCAACCTGGAAGCCGTGCGGTGATATAATGCTCAGTTATCAGTCAACGCGGAAAGGTGGATAAAAATGTTCAGGGTTCTTGCGCTTGGGGATATCATGGGAAGGCCGGGCCGGAACCTGATAAAGGATTCGCTTCGCGATATCGTTAAGCAGCGGAATATCAATTTCGTTGTCGCCAACGGGGAGAACGCATCGGGCGGCGCCGGGCTTGTTCCGAAGAATGCCGCCGAGCTGTTTGATGCCGGCATAGACGTTATCACTTCAGGGAATCACATCTGGAACCAGAAGAATTACGAGGAGACATTCGATGAATTTCCCGATGTTCTTCGTCCGGCGAATTACCCCGAACCTTGTCCCGGCCCGGGGTATGTCATCCACAGGAAATCCTCGCTCAAGGTTGGAGTGATAAACCTGCAGGGAAGGGTTTTCATGGACCCGATAGATTGTCCGTTCGCGGTGTTCGACAAGGTGTATGACGAGATAAAAGATATCACACCGATAATCCTGCTGGATTTCCATGCCGAGGTAACAAGCGAGAAGGTGGCCTTAGGCTGGCATGTTGGGGGCAGGGTGAGTTTTATGTTCGGTACCCATACTCATGTTCCCACGGCTGATGCGCGAATTCTACCTGGCGGGACTGCATATATCACCGACCTCGGAATGTGCGGTGCTACTGATTCGGTGATCGGAATGAAACGGGAATCGATCCTGAAGAAATTCAAATCACAGCGTCCTCATCGTTTTGAGATTGCCGGAGAGAGGGTAGTGTTAAGTGGGGCCGTATGTGATATTGACCCGGCTACAGGTTCAGCCGTGGCGATCGAACGGTTCGAATATTTCCCAGAATAAGCACATCATACATTCGTCTATTCCATTTCCCGTCTTGATGTCGGGTTTTCGCGATATATGAAAAAAACGTCGAATATTAAAACCTATTTCATCTGATGAATAATTGATGTGCCACTTATCCCGAAACTATTATCGAATCAGCGATATGCGATGGAGGCATACAAATGGAATCAAAAATTAGCGTGAAGACCATTCTACTTTTTACAGCCCTTTTCATCCTTGGGACGATGATACTGGGCTTCTACTCCTGCTCGGGTAATACCACGCCGGTATCACCCCAGTTGACGGACGAGTTTACGGATGATGGCCTCGTGCCGGCTGATGGAGTGACAACTATCGACAATGGAGATGGAACTTACACCATCGTTGATGCGAATGGCGATACGACAACCATCACCACGCCCGGGACGACTTACACAACGGAAGATGGGACTACCATTATCACTTTCACTGCGACATTGGATGAAGACGGTAACATGATAATTGTCGATACAAGAGAAGGTGCCGGTGGGTCGGATGAATTTGAAGTTGATAATCCGGTCTCTTTGGAGTTTTCCTCCTTTGTAGCGGACGGTGATCAGTGGACCGGCAACATTATGGTTACCAACCTGAGCCACGTCAACTCATTGTGTTTCCCGTGTGTAGTATTCGGTTATTACGGGGAACCGGAAATGATTTCGAATGAAGATCCTGTGTTGAGTGAGTTTAACCTGGCTAATTTCCTTGATCCCCTTGTCAATCCTGATATCTACTTCGGGCTTTACAGAGACAGTAGAATCCCCAAGAGAGCTTATCCAACAATCTTCATTGCTGATGAGGATGAGGACTACACGGTTGCGCCCGATGAAACCGCGGAGCATGAGATTACGGTCAGGTTTGACCCGGAAGCACCACAATTCTTCGAAGTAAATCTGGTTTATCAGTTGGTTCCAGATACCGTTGAACCTGAAGGGCTCTGGGGTGATCTTGGGCTTGAGATGCCCCTCGGTATTGACATTGAGTTTGTAGAATACCTCGATGGGGTTAGCAGGATAGCAGTAACAGTTGACATGGACCCAGCCTATGAGCCCGCCAAAATTCAGGCTCTCGTGGAAGAAAGCCTTTACGGTGGATTTTCATTGTTCGTTTTCTCTGAGTTAAATGAATTTGGTCAGCCGGTCTATACAGGCAAAATCCAATGGAATCCCGACGAGGATGGTCCAATTAATATAATGGCCTATTTCCCCCAAATCCCTTCAGTGGGTGTCATCGGCGATTCCTTTATGGACTTCACTACATTGACACCGGAATAAACAATCATTTCAGAATCTACACGGGCGGAGTAAACTCCGCCCGTTTTTTTTGCGCTTGGAATTACCATCGCGCTATTTACTCTTATCCCTATTGAAACGAGCCTGAGCACGGAGTATAGTTGAACCGGGGGACTGAACGATTTGTCTGAATATCGGTTCATAACTATGTCCAGCAAGGGAACATACAGACAATATCCTGGGATTCACCATCAGCGAGGCGGCGGGTATGCCGTGCTTGTTGTTGTAATCGGCCTTGTCATACTCGCAATCCTCATAACCTACCCGCTCGTTAAGAAAGCTGCTGATGCCAGGCGCGCGGTCGAAATGGCCGAAGTGCTGATGGATAAGGGTAACGAAGCCATGGTTGCGGGGACCCTTGACGATGCGATCTTCGCATACATGCGTGCGTCTGAAACGGCACCGGGTCTGCCCGGGGTTCACCTTGCACTCGGCAAGGCATTCATGATGGACGGCAGGGGGGACGAGGCGATAAATGCGGTGTCTTTAGAAGTAGAGGGTAATACTGATTCACTCGAAGCTCACCTGATGCTCGGGCTGTTGTACATACTCAAGGCATCCGGCGATGATCCGCTTGGAGCTTACCTTGCGAAAGAGATGCCTGAAGCGATGGGATTTCCCGGGACACCTCCGGGAAGGAGTGTATTCAGCCAGGGCGGAGATTACCCGCTTACCGAAGCGTTATTTCATTTCAAATATGCGGAAGACATCGCCCCCCACGAGGTACGCGCCGGGATCGGACTCGCGGTGATGAAAGCGCTCCAGGGTGATCATGGGGAAGCTGAGTCAAGGTTCACGGACCTGTTGGAGCGCGCGCCGGATAATGCATTCGTCGCCGATGCACTGGTCCGTATCCCTTCACTGGTACTGTTGAGTAGACCGAGCCCGCCCGTCGGTCAACCAGGGGTGAATCCCTGGACCTCACCCGGGTTGGTGGATGACGGCACACTTCCGCCGATTGACACCGATTGGGTCGAGATGGACCCCGATGCTCCCGGAACGGAAGGCGGCCCGAAAGAACCTCCGGATGTCTCGACCGAAGCTTCGATGGAACTCCCATCTCCGTCCGGGGATGTTGGAAGCGGCATTCCCAACGCAACTGATCCTTTGGTCGATTCCAACGGTGATATAATAATCACACCCTCGACGCTTCGGAAGGAACCGAAGACACGACCGGTGGGTCCTGTCATGCACGCCATCGGCGATCTATCGGTTCCCAAAGTTAAAATCGGAAACCTCTATCTCACCGGACAGGTCGAACTCTTAGCAGGTGAAAGCGGCATCGTTCCCGGTTCGGATGTGGAGGTCAAAATCTTGAGGATAGAGGGGGATAACACGGTTGTCCTTCTTGAGGATGGCGAGGAATATACCTGGATTCGAGGCAAGGTGGAATGGGTTCTCAAGAAGAAATCCGAGGAATCCGAATCTTCGGGAGATGAGACATCAACCGACGAGAATGGCGACGAATAGATCGTTGAGAAATATCGCCGAAAACAACCCGCCGCAATGGCGGGTCTCGTTTTACATCACCGGTGTTTGCTATAATTTGCGGGAAGTTTATGATAGTATTGCCGGTCAACTAAGGGCCGATAAGGCCGGGAGGGAAACAAGATAGGAGTAATAATCGCAGTTGATGCCATGGGAGGGGATCACGCACCGGGCATGGTAGTGTCCGGCGCACTCAGGGCTTCAACCGACAGCGGTGTTAAATGCACCCTGGTCGGCGATGAGACCTCGATAAACCCGTTACTGACGGGTGAGATCTCAAGGAATGGGACCGTGGATGAAATAGACCTCGTTCACGCACCTCAAGTCGTGAATATGAGCGATTTTCCCACCCAGATAATACGGAAGAAACAATCGAGCATGGCCATCGCGTACGGCCTTGTGAAAGAGGGCAAGGCGGATGCCATATACTCCGCGGGTAACTCCGGAGCCCTCGTTCTCGGGGGAAAACGCATTCTCGGTCTGATTGACGGTGTTGAGAGGCCCGGTTTGCTCGTCAGGTTTCCAACCCTGACCGGCAAGGAAGCGATTATCCTTGACGCCGGGGCGTCAACCGATTATAAGGCAAAGGACCTGGTTGTCCTCACTCTCATGGGTAAGGTTTTTGTCCAGGAAGTAATGGGCATAGAGAATCCTTCCATTGCGCTTCTCAATATCGGCGAGGAAGCATTCAAGGGCAATGAAGCCGTACGCAGGGCCTATAAACTCCTGAAGAAGACCGACATGAATTTTGTTGGGAATATTGAAGGCAACAAGATTATGGACGGCGTTATCGATATCGTCGTTTGCGATGGTTTCGTCGGCAATGCCATTCTGAAATCCTCGGAAGGGACGGCGGGATTCCTGATGTCCCTGCTCAGGGAGGAAATACCTAAGGGCATCGCCGGGAAGATCGGGGGGCTTCTTCTGAAACCCGCGTTCAGGCGCACCGGGAAACGTGTTGACTGGAAGGAGCGGGGAGGGGGAGTCATACTCGGTTTCAAGGGGAATGTTTTCATCGGTCATGGGCGTTCGGATGCAAAAGCGATCCAAAATGGATTAAAATTCTCAGAGGAAATCGGGAGAGCCGACTTATGGTCAAAAATTGAGAAGGAACTTAGTACAAGTGAAATCTGAAAATCTTAGAAATGTTAGTATCACCGCGGTAGGAGCACATCTTCCCGATGAAGTCCTGGAAAATGCCTGGTTCGAGGAGAGGTACGATACAACGGATGAATGGATACGCTCGCGCTCCGGTATCGAGCGCAGGCACAGGCTGCCTGAGAACGAGGCCACCAGCGACCTCGCGGTACGCGCGGCGAGGGAGATGCTTGAGATGCGGGGGTTGGAGCCGACCGAGCTGGATATGATCATCATAGCCACGATAACCCCCGACCACCTGTTTCCTACAACAGCGAACATTGTCCAGGCGAAACTCGGAGCCACCGATGTGCCGAGTTATGACATATACGCTGCCTGCACCGGTTTCATCTATGCATTGACGCAGGGCTACTCGATGGTCAGATGCGGCATTTATGACAAGGTAATGGTCATAGGTGCCGAGGCCATGACACGTATCCTGAATTTTGAAGATCGGAGCACATGCTTCCTGTTCGGGGATGCCGCCGCTGGATGTCTCCTCGAACCGAGTGATGAGCCGGGAATCATGGATCTCTTCCTCGGCTCGGACGGCTCCAAGTACGATTTCCTTCACCAGAAGACGTGCGGGTCGAGGTATCCGGTCAACGAGGAGAGACTTCGCAAAGGCGAACAATATGTCTATATGGAAGGGCGGGAAGTATTCAAGCACGCGGTGCGGCGCATGGCCCAGGCATCCGAAGTAGTTCTCGAACGTTCCGGGTGGACCTCGGAAGATGTCGATATATTCTTTGCGCACCAGGCGAATATTCGCATCGTCGATTCAACGGTCAAGCATCTGAAACTCGATAGATCCAAAAATTATGTAACGATAGACAAGGTCGCCAATACGACAGCGGCGTCGATTCCATATGGTATATATGACGCTTTCAAGGCAGGCAGATTGAAGGCGGGCGACAAGGTGCTTATCACCGCATTCGGTGGTGGATTCACCTGGGGTGGAGGTACGATTATCTGGCGGATTTAAAGGGCAGCGACCCTGAGTAATAAAGTTGGGACGTAGCACATAATGAAAATCGCTTACACATTTCCCGGTCAGGCTTCCCAGGAAGTCGGGATGGGGATGGAACTGAAGACAACCTATCCGTATGTTGCCGAGCTTTTTGACAGGGCTAATGAAGTGCTGGGATTCGACCTGGCGAAACTCGTCGAATCAGGGCCGATTGAAGAGCTAACCAAGACGCAGAATGCCCAGCCGGCACTACTCCTCG
>CBDVBS010000211.1:0-6882 GCA_965372275.1 uncultured bacterium
GCCAACTGAATGGCTGGGAAGGGCCGGCTGATTTATATCACTTGGCCGAAATTTGAGCTAACCCCTGCTTTCCAAAAAGGCTGTGCGCACATCTATCTTCAAACTCTTTCCTCCGCTTTCTTTCCGCTTTCCTACGCCTTCCCTCCCGCGAAGAGGGGTTGAAAGGAGGACCGTCCAGGTAATGGTTGCCCAAGGTTACCTATGTAACAGCCCCCCTTTCGAACCACGAAGCTTGGGGTTAAGGAGGGGGGGCATAATGGGTCAATGTCGCTCGGCTTAGGCTCAACGCCCGCCCTCCGGGGGTTCCGAGGTATAATCCCTCGGTTATTAGTTGCTTAATTTCAAGTTTGCAATGTGCTGTTTTTAATCCACGAAAATATTTTCAACTTGTCCCATCAACAATGTTTTATTTCTCTAACCCTCCTGAGACCAATTTTAAAAATCAAGCCTTTATTGGCAAGCCGGGTACCGCAGGTCTCCGACCTGCGAGTGTAGGTCGGAGACCTACACTACCCGCTCATTCAATTGTTTGTTTCTAAAATTGGCCTGAAAGCCGGCCCGGTGCCGGGGCAAGGCACCGGGGCCTGCTTTCCTATCCAAAGTAATAGGAGGTTTTTGGCCACGATAAATCATGTATTCTCAACCGCTTCATGCAGTTTACGTATCATCAATACTGAATTTCCGATCGAGTTGTAGATGATCTCATCCATCGATTCCCGCATAAGGAATATCCCTCGCCCGGTTATTTTCCAGAGGTTTTCTTCCAGTGTCGGATCGGGGATGGTCTTAGGATCGAATCCCAACCCGGTATCGGTCACCCTGATGGCTATGTTCTTGTTATCGATGAGGCAGTCAACCATCACCGGCGTGTTCGGCAAGTCGATCGACTCGCCATGTCCATGGGTTATTGCATTGATGATGGCTTCATCGATCGCCAACCTGATCCTGAACAGCACTTCACTGGCCAGGTTGCAATCGCTCAACAGGTCCCATATCTCCCTGATCACTTCAAGGCGGTCAAATTCAGGGATGGTGAATGTGCGGGAATACCTCTGCTCGCTGAGGGGAGGTATGTAAGCCGTGTGTATCAGTTCAGTATTCTTCTTTTGCCTGTTCATATATTGGACTACCCGATATGATTAGCAGCAATAAATATTCCATAACACTTCTTGAATGATATAAAAGCAGGTCGGAATCTATTAGAAATGATGGTAATCGTGCAATGGCTGATAAATACTGCTCGCACCGGGTATGCATGGTTGCGCGGCAGGCTTCCGGAAAGGAAGAGGGAAGATCCTAAGGTTTATTAAATGGGTTATATTGTGATTAAGAGTGCTGAAACGGATGATAAAAAAGAAGATGTGGGTTTGAAATTTTTAATGAAAGGAGGGAGAAATAATGGGGCCTGTCTGTCTATTCCTGGGACATGTTGGCCCATCGTTCCAGTTTCCTCGAAAGGGTTTTCCTGGATATCCCCAGTATCTTCGCGGCTTTCTGTTTATGTTTCTGGGTCATATCGAGCACATTGAGAATATGCCTGCGCTCGATTTCCTCGAGAGAAACCGGCGCGAAGACATAGCCTGCTTCGCCTGTCACTTCACCCGGCTTCAGTTCCGGATGTGATTTATAGATGAGGTCCGTTGGGAGGTGATTGGGCATTACGACCGAGATATCCCGGTGCACTATCATCATTCTCTCGATGACGTTTATCAGTTCCCTCACATTGCCCGGCCAGTCGTAATTCTTCAGGATATATGCCGCCTCGGGGCTGATGGATTTGATGGCGCGTCCGAATTTCTCGTTGAATATGTTGATGAAATGTTTTGCGATAAGCACCACATCATCTTCGCGGTCCCTCAAGACAGGGAGCGTGATCGGGAATTTATTGATCCTGTAATAGAGATCCTCGCGGAAACGCCCCTCACGTACATTCTTCTCAAGATCCTGGTTGGTCGCGGCGATGATGCGCACATCCACCTTGATTTCCTTCTCCGACCCCAGCGGGGTGAATATTTTCTCCTCGAGCGCCCGCAGTATCTTGGCTTGGAGATTGGGGGTCATATCCCCGATCTCGTCGAGGAACAATGTTCCGCTGGATGCAAGTTCGATCTTACCCTTCTTGCGTTTCTTGGCATCCGTGAAGGCTCCCGGGATATAGCCGAAAAGTTCGCTCTCAAGCAGGGTCTCGGGTATCGAGGCGCAGTTTATGGCTTCAAAGTTTTCGTCCGCGCGATCGCTCGCCAAATGGATCGCCTTGGCGAAGACATCTTTCCCCGTGCCGGTTTCGCCTAATATCAGGACGGTGGTGTCAGGCACCGACGCCACGCTCAATGCTTCACGCTTGGCGCTCTCGATGACGGATGACTCGCCGATGATGGCCTCAAAGCCGGATGTTTCAATAAACTCGCGGCGTCGTTCATCCGCGGCGATCCTCAATCCCACGATCTCGGCTGCCCGTTCAAGCTGCAGCAGCAGATCATCTTTCTTGAACGGTTTCTGCAGGAAATAATACGCCCCGTGGTGCATGGTATCGACGGCACGTTCGATGGTGCCGAAGGCGGTCATAACGATCACGACCGGGGGATACTCGATGTTTTTCAGATGCTTGAGGACATCCACCGCGTCCATACCCGGCAACTGGTAGTCGAGCAGCATGATATCCGGCTTTGAGACGAGCATATCGATGGCTTCTTCGCCGGAAACCGCCAACTGGATGTCATATCCGTTATCCGTAAGGGTTTCTTTCAAAGCCCAACGGATATTTTCTTCATCATCTACAACAAGGACCGAGATATTCATATACTCAATTACCTCACGAGCGATGCACATGCTTCCGCGGAGAGTTTCGGTGGAATAGAACTCCTCCAACCATAAGGCCCGGTTGATGGTAGGAGTGGCTGATATTTCCAACTGCTCACGCAATTTAATATCACCTAAAAATGGGACATTTTTACCCTTTCGATTTTATGGCGAGTACGAGTGACGGGAAGAAATAGACATTTAAGCGCCGCATCTAACTACCTTGAAATCCCTGCATAATAAATATACGGCAATTCTACATCCGGGCAAGAGGTTAAAAGAATTTAATCCGATATTTTTAGATATAGGATTATTAACTAAGTCATAGGATGATATGGCTCTTAATATTATTAAAACCATTTCCCGTTTGCCTGAAGCCCTTCCGAAATCGCTGAATGCATGGTATATAAAGTTCAGGCTGCGTAAGCAGCCTGATCCCCCCCCAGAAAAGATATCTCCCCTGATGCAATCGTCACAGGCAAGGGTTTGTATTGCGTTTATGCAGGCCTTATGACGGATCGAAGCATTCCAAAACTTATTCCCCAAGGAAAGGAAAATGAGATATCACCCGGGTTACAGGAAAGCCAAGTCGCTGCTAATATTTTACCTGAATACTTACATCATTCCTTTCGGCGCGATGCTGATAATCGGGCTTATCATTTACAAGCATGTGCCGCAGGATCTGAAGGCGCAGGTATTCAATGACTGGCCGGATGGAAGGATCGCATTCGCGAGCAATCGTGAGGGTAACTGGGAACTCTACACGATCAATCCCGACGGCACCGGATTAACACGTCTGACGAACACGCCGGACGCGCAGGAGTATTGGCCCGCGTGGTCGCCGAACGGAACATTCATCGCGTTCGTGTCGCTGATTGACGGGAACTACGATATCGAGGTGATGAACCCCGACGGCGCCAACCGTCGGAAATTAGCAAGTAATTCCGCCATGGATATCGAGCCATGTTTTTCTCCGGATGGTGATGCAGTCGCTTTCACATCCTACCGCGAAGGCAACGCCGAGATATTTGTTGTCGGTATCAAGGGGGGTAATCCCGTGAACGTGTCCCGCAGCAGCTACAAGGACACTTCCCCGATCTGGAATCCCGGTGACAACAGGATCTACTTCCTGCGAACCGATCACGATGAAAAATCAGGGAGAGTAATGTCACGTGTTTTTGCCGTTGATTCCGAAGGAGCGCATGTTGAGAAGATCTTCGCGGCCTACCCGTATTTTGGAAATGTCCCGAAGTGGTCGAAGAACGGTCGGATGATCACATTCACCGGCGGTGCGTATCCTAAGCAGAAAGATGGGGTCATTTATGTCATGAAACGCGGGAGGTCGAAATACAGGGCTGTGATAGGCGAGGGTGATTCCTTTCGATGCTCGCGGCCGACATGGTCACCGGACGGTCGCAGGATCGCATTCACGCACACACCGGTTGATAACGAGTGCATGAGGGATATTTGTATCGTTAATACTGATGGAACCAATGTGATTAACCTGACATGCGGTATCGGTGATAATGATTATGCGGATTGGTACTGGGGAGGGGAATAACAGGGACGGTCCCTGGTTTTGGATATGAGAGGGACTGTCCCTAAATTCCGAGAAATGAGGGCCTGTCCCTCGTTTTCGAAAAATGAGGGACAGGCACTCATTTTTGCCGATATTTCAGGACCGTCCCCAATTTCCTCACGTTTTTAACGTATAATCAATTTTCAAGTAACAATGACTGAACCAACTCCGGATACCGATCTCATCAAGCTCACCCCGGGCGGGGATGACATCGCCCTTGAGGTCAGCGGCCTGTCGAAGGCATTTCGTCTTTACACCCAGCGTACACAGAGCGCAATCGAACGTTTCCTCATGTTCAAACGTTCCGCCTATGAAACCCTCTGGGCGTTGAAGGATGCAACATTCCAGGTACCGAAGGGCGAAGTGCTCGGCATCATCGGTCCGAACGGCAGCGGCAAATCGACGCTTCTCAAGATCCTCGCGGGGATATACCGTCCCACGGAAGGCTGGTTCAATATCAAGGGGAAGGTCGCGGCATTGCTCGAACTCGGCGCGGGATTTCATCCCGAACTCACCGGGCGTGAAAATGTATACCTAAATGGAAGCATCCTCGGAATGACACGCCGTGAGATGGATGACCGTTTCGATGACATCGTCGATTTTTCCGGACTCGGGCGATTCCTCGATGCACCGATCAAGAATTACTCTTCGGGAATGATCGTCCGTCTCGGGTTCAGCGTGGCGATTGCCATCGACCCGGAAGTGATCCTCATCGACGAAGTCCTCGGCGTCGGGGATATCGGGTTCGCCAGGAAGTCTTTCGAACGCATCCAGGAGTATGCCAAATCCGGACGCACGATCCTTTTCGTCAGCCATGATATGAGCGCGATAAGTTATTTCTGCCACAGGGTTGTGCGGCTCGACGAGGGACAGGTAGTCGGTATCGGTGATCCGAAGGAGACCACCGAGGCTTATATCTCATCATTGAGCCAGCGCAAGGTTGATATCCGCGGCAAGGGGCAGATGCTTTTCCGCGACCAGCTCGCGCGTGAGCGTAAGGGTTCCGGAGAGATGTCCATCGAATCGGTGAAGTTCTTAGATGCCGATGGGAAGGAGACATACCTTTTCAAGACCGGCGAGCCGATGCGTATCATCGTTGATTACACCACGAAGGAGCCGATCGAGTCGCATGTGCTCTACCTCACAATACATCGTCATACGGGCGAGGCGGTTATCGGGCCGTTTTATCATGATGTGAATGAAACGACCGATGGCCCCGGACGTATTACAATAAACATGAAAAAGATCCCGCTCCTGCGCGGGGAGTATCTTGTCACCATCGGCCTGTTTCAGGACAACATGGTCGAGGCATACGACTATCATGATAAGTACTACACCTTCACCATGCATTCCCCAGCGGACTGGGGCATGAAGGGATTTTTGGATGTGGAGATGGATGTGGAGTATGGGGGGTAAGATAAACCACTCGACAAAATAATAAGTCGCTTTCCAGTGTTTTTGTGTTAATATATGATTGTATATGTATAAAGGAGGCAACTAATGGCAAGGAATGTTTTCATTACATTTGACTATAATGATGTTTGGGCAAAAAATTTACTTGTAGCACAAGCGAAAAATGACAAGTTCCCCATTACATTCTATGATTATTCCGTAAAGGAACCTTTCGATAATAAATGGAAGACTAACTGCAAAGCGAAAATTCAGCTCACATCTGTCACAATATGTCTAATAGGGGAGGAGACATCTGAGAGCGAAGCTGTAGTGTGGGAATTAGAGGAATCATATCGTCAAGGGCATATTGTGTTTGGGGTCAGAATACACTCGGATAAATATCACACGATTCCTAAACCGCTTAAGGATAACGATGCAAAGATATATAAATGGATCGTTAAAGATATCGCTAAGTATTTGGACAGCTTATGAATGGCGAGGAGAACAAAACAAAATCTACTTTAATAAACATAGCTTATCAAACACAGGCAAAATTTCATGACCATCTACTCGAACAGTATAAACTATATGTCCAGGCAGCGTGTGATATAAGCAGGCTTAGATACTCTTCAAACAATATTTTTCTAACTATACACTCATTAATCACTACAGGGATTTTTCTAACGTTGAAAAATGATTATACTACGGTGCCTAATGTTTGGAGATACCCCATTTTGGCTGGGGGCATAATGTTATGTTTCATCTGGATCAAGATGATAAGGCATTACTCGTTGTTAAATGGTGCCAAGTTCAAAGTTATTCATGAAATGGAGAAAGAGTTACCAGCAAGTTGTTATGATGATGAATGGGAGAAGCTCGGTCGGGGTAAGGATAAATCGAAATATGAGCCGCTTACAAGAATAGAGAAATCCATACCAGCAATATTTGGGATTATTTATTTCTCAATGCTTATTTTAAATATTTTCGCTCCTCCTAATTAAACGAGATAAAGTAATTGTCATGCGACAAGATATTAAAAATCCCCCCCTGGGAGCGCGGACTTCCAGTCCGCATGATTAGGGATTTATTCAAATAGGCGGACTGGAAGTCCG
>CBDVBS010000212.1:0-6867 GCA_965372275.1 uncultured bacterium
AATGAAACACTTCAACGTAGTTATGCTGAACTTTGCTTTGCTGGTCATCGGGATCATGCTCTGTATCCCGGGCGGCACTGCAATCGCCGCGTCAAGCGGCAGTATCTCCATCGATGGTTCCACCACGGTTGGCCCCATCGCCAAGGCTTTCGCCGAATACTATATGGGTATTCATCCGGACGTTAACATCACTATCAGCGAATCAGGAAGCGGCAACGGAGCCAAGAGTCTCATCAACGGGACTTGTGACATCGCGGATATGTCCCGCTTTATGAAGGACGCCGAATTCGAAGCCGCCGTGGCGAACGGCATATTCCCGGTGGCGCATGTGATCGCACTTGACGGCGTTGCGATGATCGTACATCCCGCCAACTCGGTTACCGCGCTGACATCCGCCCAGGTTCACGATATCTACACCGGCAAGATCACCAACTGGAGCGCTGTTGGCGGTCCGAACACCAGGATCGTCGCGATCAGCCGTGATACCAACAGCGGCACCTACGAGACTTTCAATAAGCTCGTAATGAATAAGGACAAGATGTCCAGCGGCGTTGAATACGTCGGAAGCAACGGCGCGGTACGCCAGAGGGTGCAGAGCACGAAAGGCGCGATAGGATATGTCGGCTTAGGCTTTTTGGACAGTACCGTGAAGGGCCTGAAGATAGACGGGATATACCCCGATGCCGGTACAATCTCAATCGGCGTCTATCCTATCGCCCGCCCCCTGTTCATGTTTACCAACGGATACCCCGAAATGGGCTCTGATGTGTACAAGTTCGTCACAATGCATCTCAGCCCAACGGGACATGAGATTATCGAGGCGCTCGGATTCATTCCGGTAACCCAGTATTAAGGAAACGTAGCTTTCATATACGGCGGCATGTAGATAATGAAATCTCAACGATCAACACGATTTACCAAGGACAAAGGGAACCTCCTGCTCAGCAAGCGAACCAGCCTTTTCAAACGTCTGGTTGCCCTTGCGGGGCACGGGGTTCTCCTTCTTATTACTTCCAGTTCCGCGATCGCCGTACTGTTTATCTTTTACTTTATAGCAAAGGATGCCTTCCCGTTTTTCCAGCTTCAGGGTATTAAGGAATTCTTCACTTCGTCTGAGTGGTTCCCATCCGGTGAACCCGCGGAATTTGGTGCGCTGTCAATTTTCTACGGTACCCTCATCGTCACGGCGGGAGCGATCCTCGTGGCTGTTCCGTTAGGTGTATCCGCCGCCGTATGCCTCAGCGATGTGCTGCCGTTCTCCATACGTCAATTCGTTAAGCCTGTTATAGAGATACTCGCCGCGATCCCGTCAGTCGCCTACGGTTTTTTCGCCTTAGTCGTATTTGCACCCAAGCTGCAGGAGGACGGTGGATATCTTCTCTCGGTTGCCGCATGGATGGTGGGTGTCCCGGTATTGGGGTTGTTTACGATTGTCTTCAGCGAGTTGATCGCCCAGAAGTTCCACGAGAAGCTGCGTTTCCAGGTGAAGGTTGTATTGCTTCTCATGATAGGGGGTTCCAGTCTTATCGGTTTGATCATGGCCGGCAATGCCCTGGGGAGCATGGAAATCGCCAGTGGTACAAACGCGCTTAATGTGTCGATAATCCTTGGGATTATGGCACTGCCGACGGTTGTAAGTGTTTCCGAAGATGCATTGCAGGCGGTGGGCGTCGAACTCAGGGAAGGCGGCTATGCCTGCGGGGCAACACGCGCGGAGATGATGTCGAGGATCATAATTCCAGCCGCTTCCAGCGGCATTGCCGCCGCAGTTATCTTAGGCATAATGCGAGCCATCGGCGAGACGATGGTCGTGTGGATGGCATCAGGTAACGCATCACAGATTCCCCAACCCTGGTACAACCTCCTCGAACCGGTAAGGACAATGACCGCAACAATCGCGGGTGATATGGGTGAAGCTGACCATGTAACGGGTTCGGCGCGTTATCACGTGCTGTTCGCATTGGCATTCTGCCTGCTCGCATTCTCATTCATAAGCAATTTCATAAGCGAGTGGA
The DNA here is from genome assembly GCA_965372275.1 of uncultured bacterium. Classification (GTDB taxonomy): domain Bacteria; phylum JAJVIF01; class JAJVIF01; order JAPKYR01; family CAZSPL01; genus CBDVBS01. The sequence continues at coordinate 2,016 of CBDVBS010000212.1, forward strand.
TCATCATTCGCCAACGCAGGCTCTTAGGTGGTAGATAGATTGGAATCAGGAACGCGTAAATTACTGGATAAGGCATTCTCAGGCTTAAGCATAATATCCATCGTGCTGCTCGCTTTAGCCCTGCTTGTCATCCTGCTGCCGATATCCGCCAAAGGTTTCGGCGCCTTCGTGTTCAAAGGCACGATTGAATATCGCGAACTTCAACTGGATCATTTCGGACGCGGTAACCCATCGACGCTTGAAGCCGAAATCGCCAAAGCTGAAGATGCCCGCCGTCCCGTGTACGAAATGATCGCCCGGTTCGAAGAAGACCTGAAGTCGGTTGATATCGTTTCGAGGCTGGAATACAGGAAATCATTGGATGAGTTAAAGCAAGTACTCATTACATTGCTCGGGCCGTTCCCGGACGAGACGAAGCCGGTGCTCATAAGGGATCAATACGGTCAAACGCGATGGGACAGGGCACAGGTGAAGCTCGAAGAAGTCCTGTTCATTGAGACTTATGAATATCCGAACCCGGATGAGATGGGCGTCAAGGTTCTCAAACCACGTGCCGAGAAATTCGAGGGGACATCGCTCGAACCGCTATTTGAATATATCGAACGGAACTCTGAAGCGATGCTCATGCCTCGCACGACCTTCTATTGGCGGTTCATCACGGATAAGTCAATCGACGCGCATTTCTTCGGTGGGATATGGCCTGAAGTGTTAGGTACATTCTACCTGACATTCGGGGCGATGCTCTTCGCTATACCAATGGGAATTATCTCCGCGATATATCTCGTTGAATATGCGGGTGACAACATGTTCATCAGTTTCCTGCGCATATGCATCAGCTCGTTGGCCGGAGTACCGAGCATCGTGTTCGGCCTGTTCGGGCTGGCATTTTTCATTAACACGATACATGTATCCGATTCGAAAAGTGTCCTTGCCGGTTCGCTGACATTGGCGCTGCTGATTCTCCCCACGGTCATACGTTCGTCGGAAGAGGCGATACGGTCCGTACCGATAACGTACAAGGAAGCTTCCCTGAGTATGGGTGCGAGTACATGGCGGACGATAGTCAAGGTGATCCTTCCCGCTGCATTGCCGGGAATCCTGACCGGAACGATCATAAGCATGGGACGCGCGGCGGGGGAGACCGCGCCGATCATTTTCACGGCGGCGGTGAGCGTCGGGAAACCTCTCACCCTGCTTCAGACACTCGACCAACCTACGCCTGCTTTGTCATGGAATATTTACAACCTTTGCACCGAGCATGAAGCGGTGGATGAAATACGGCACGTGCAGTTCGGGATGGTGTTCACACTCATCCTGTTAGTCCTTCTTCTTAACCTGGCGGCAATTATCCTTCGCGCAAGAATTTCTAAAAAACTGAGGGGATAGAATATGATCGCAATTTCCCTGGAGAAACAATTCGAGAAAGAGCTGGAGCATCGGGAGCAGATCGACAACGATATCCAGGCTGATGTCATCGCACAGGAACCGGGTTTCAAGATCAATATGGGTACCGGTCTGCTGGACGTCAGGGTCGATACAACCCCGGACGACCTCGATATCAGCTCCCTGCCGGTTCATGTCAGGGCTGAGAACTTCTATGTCTATTACGGTTCCAAGGCCGCGGTTGTGGATAACACATTCGATATTCCGACCGGGCTCGTAACCGCCATCATCGGACCGAGCGGATGCGGCAAGAGCACTTTTCTTCGGGCCATCAACCGCATGAACGACCTGATACCCTCCTGTTCGACGAAGGGTTCCCTGATCTTCGATGGTAACAACATTTACGGCCCGCAGGTTGATGTGGTTATGCTCCGCAAGAGGATCGGGATGGTTTTCCAGAAACCGAACCCGTTCCCAAAATCGATCTTCGAGAATGTCGCCTTCGGGCCCCGGATTTACGGTGTCAGGAATAAACGAGAGCTTCAGGAAATCGTAGAGCAAAGCCTTACCCTTGCCGCCCTCTGGGATGAAGTCAAGGACCGGCTTTCCCATAACGCCCTCGGTTTATCAGGCGGACAGCAGCAACGTTTATGCATCGCAAGGGCACTCGCGGTAAATCCGCAAATCCTGCTTATGGACGAGCCGACATCGGCGCTTGACCCAAGATCGACAGCCCGGATCGAGGAATTGATCGATAGTCTGCGCAAGGATTACACACTGATTATCGTCACGCATAATATGCAGCAAGCCGGTAGGGTTTCGGATCTCACGGCATTCCTCTATGAAGGTGAGCTGATTGAATTCGGGAAGACACGGCAGATATTCACAAATCCAAGGAACAAACAGACTGAGGATTACATAACCGGAAGATTCGGTTAGGCGGTGTTTATTCTATGTCAATAATCCTGCTTAAAGCCATTAAAAAGCTAAAGAAAAAGACACTCACACTCAGCGCCCATGTTGAAGAGCGAATAGGAAACGCGATCTTTGCCCTTGAGCACAGAGATATTGAACTCGCCACTCAAGTCATGGGTACCGATTCCCTGATAAACGAACTCGAAATAGAAATCGAGGAAGAATGTCACAGGATACTCGCTCTCTACCAGCCGGTTGCAATAGATTTACGGTTCGTCAATGCCATTATTAAGATAAATAAAGATCTCGAGCAGATTGGAGATCTTGCGGTGAAGATATCCAAGCATACAAGGGAATTCCTTGAAAAACCTGAATTGGATATCGAATTGGGATTACGCTCGATGACGGAATTGGTCAGGGACATCCTGAAGAACGGTTTGAATGTCCTCGCGGATATGGACCACAACCAGGTACTCAGCGTTAGCGATTCCGTGGATGAAGCTGTTGAGATAAACGAATCGATACAGGCACTGATCAGCGAGTCACATCGGGAACACCCGGAATACTCCGACCAGCTTATGCAAGCCGCCAAGATATCGGAAAGCTTGGAAAGGGTTGCCGGATTGGTCGGCAATATCGGGGAAGAGGTGTTCTACATAATTCAGGGGAAGATCATCAGGCACTACAAGGACACAATCGATCGGAAACCCGGTAGTAAATCAAGAAACTGGCTGAAACGCCTTAATATAAGCTCTTTTCAAGTTTGAACGAGGGATTCACGTTTCCTTATGAGAGGGTTCAATATCGTTGTTTCGGCAGTCGTTCTTTGATGCAGGTTCAGTTGCGAGTTAAATAAGTAAAAACGCAAGGAGGAGAACTTTGAGTCACAAATTTCTTATCGCTGTGTTGGCAATAATGATCTTCATAGCCTACACAGCGCCGTCATTGGCGGGGGGGTTCGATGATGTACCGCGCGACCACTGGGCGTACAACGCGGTGCAGTACCTTTTCAACAAGGGTGTTTTACAAGGGGATGACTGGGGGAAATTCAATGGGGATGATGAGATGACCCGCTATGAGTTCGCCATAGCAATCGCCCGTATTGTCGAGTCAATTGATGATATCGACGCGGCCGGTGGATATGATGTCGAAGGGGAACTTAAGGCAATTACCGACGACATTTACGCCATCGTTGACGAACTTAATGATGAATTCGAGAACGAGATCGATTCGATTCGCGCAACCCTCGCGGTGCACGGCTCGAAGATCGGCACGCTCGAAGAGGATGTCCAGGACCTGAAAGGCACAACCGACGAATTGTCGGGAATTGTCGGCGGCTTAGGCAAGATTAAGTGGAAAGGGGATTTGCGCGCCCGTTTCGAGGGCAAGTACAAGAGTAACGACAGCCAGGTTCAGAGGCCGCGCCTGAGGTTCCGTCTGAGTCTGGACGCCCCCCTGAATGATGAAGTGAAATTCAAGGGACGTCTCGCGAGCGGTTCCAGCTCGGGTCCGACGAGCACCAACCAGACATTGGATAACGAATTCGAGAAGAAGCCGATCTGGATCGACAGGGCTTATCTCGCCTGGGAACCTGAAAGCCTGCCTGACTGGCAGTTTCTTGCAGGTAAATTCTCCCCTAACTGGGAGAACACCCTTATCTCGATTGACTCGGATGTCAACGTGGAAGGTATCGCCCAGTCATTCGCGAACGAAGACGGCTTCGCGGTCAATTTCGCCGAGATGATTCCCGACGAAAAGGGATTCTATATCGTCGGCCAGGTCGGCAAGGAGGATCTGCTCACCGACGGACTCGATGCATATGTAACCTATCACTACATCAACGACCAAGCCTGGCAGTTCATCGAGCAGAAGCTCAAGGATGGCGACCTGAAGAACCGTATGAAATTCGACAGGATCGACATGGACCACTACTCAGCCATTGATGTGATTGGGCGGTATGCCTTTGATACCGGGGGAACACCGTTAACGCTCACCGGTAACTATATCCTGAACCTTGCCGACGATGCCATGGAAGACGCTTCCGGCTTGCAGCAGGGTGCATGGGCACAGCTTAAAATCGGGAAAGCGAAGGAAATCGGAGATGCCGAGGGCTTCATCGAGTATGGTAAGCTCCAGGCAAACAGCGTCCTTTGTTTCCTCACCGACGCCGACCGCGGTTCAAGTGACCATGAGTGGTATGGCGGGGGAATCAAGTACAAGTGGATGAAGAACCTTGACGTTGCTGTCACCTTCATCTATGCGGATCGACTTTCGAAGGATGAGAATTACAAGCTCTTCCAGGTCGATTTTCTCAGTAAATTTAAATAAATAGCAGGCGGGGGGGAGAATGTGTATTCCTCCCCCCCTCAACTCTGTCTCAAGTGCCTATACGGACTATCCCGGATTTCACTAATAATATTTCGCTAATGTAGAACAACTCTTTGCTCGAAGACTCGCAAAAGAGTGCCACAAGAGAGTGCCGCACAATTCAACCTAACATTGCATAAATTATTCGTTCTTGATGGCACGGTCTGCCCGAGGCCTTGCGAGGGCT
>CBDVBS010000213.1:0-6838 GCA_965372275.1 uncultured bacterium
GAATCCCGTGAATTCCGTCAACCCGAGGAACGGATGCGTCAAGCCGATATTCACCTCGGCAATGTTGCCGTTGAATTCCAACGATTCGATGGTCAGTAATGCCAAGGGGGGCGGTTCGAGAAATGCGAGTGCATTCAGATGAAGCATGGCCTCCCGCATCGGGATTACATCAATTGTCCCGGCTTCAGGATCGCAGGCGAAATTGAATATCCCCCATGTGTAATGATTGCTTGATGAAAATGATGCACCCTCGCCTTCATTACCAGGCGTTATCAGCGAAACCCCGCTTGAACATCCCGCCAAAATCACAACAACCATCAGGATTAAACATCCCATAAGTCCATGCAGTTTCATTTCCACACCTCTCCTATACTATGTATATAGATACTAAATTCTTGCACTTTAATAACCCTGATTGAATCAGGATTCCCGCCCTTACGCTTCTTCCGTTAATGCACCTGCAGTATGAACCCCCGCGTCCTCGCCAATCATCCATTCCTCGGCCCTGGCCCGTACAATTGCCGGCAGGATGCCCATCTCACATAAACCCGTTGAAAGATGGACAACATTGGCAAGCTCATCCAGTGTTAGTTCATCCAGGCATCCGGGGAATATCACGTGACTTATACTATCAAGCGGTAGTCCTTGAACAATCATATCTAAGTATCCCGGTGAGATATGCAAATAAAGAAGAAATACTTCCCCCTTCCCGGCGAAATCCTTCAACTTAACGCCCAACTCGGTAAGCCGTTCCGGGAAATACGGAAAATTCAGCACCCTCAATGTCATGAGTTGATGCTCAATAAAAAAGTCGGGCGGAAGGTCCGAAACCAGCACTTCGTACAATGATTCCAGGTTGGCTACCCACTTCTCCTCTTCCGTATCGGTATTAGGCCCATGAGCTATCAATACGGCACGGTTTTCTTTCGCCGGATCATCGGCGTCAAGGATCATCCGCGCAAACGCCTCCCCCACAATGGGATGCCCGTCAATAGCCGATGTCAAGCCTGCAATGGGGACATCCCCTTGAATACGCGCCTCAACAAGAGCTTCCTCGGGTTCGTCCATTTCCTCAAGTCCAAGGACATAACGTACTTCGGTTATATGATTGCTGTTGCTGTCTATGAAAACCGGAATCCCTATGATCTCCGTCACCCCTCGCTCCACCAGAGTTTCATAAGCCTCCTGTGGCGCTTTGTAACCCATCCCATCACCAATGAAATCCTCAAGGAAGCAGATCTCATACAGCTCATTCTCATCCCGTGTAAGTTCCGACATTGCCTCGCAAACCATATTGTTCCATTCCATTGTGAAACCATGAGAAATGACTAAGAAACCGCGTACACTCGGCTCTTCCTCTAACCCGAATGTTCCTTCTTCCTGAACATTTACAAAGCAGGAACCCGAACCAGCCAAAAGGACCTTCCCAATAAGAGTGTGCTTGACATTGGCAAATTCAGGATCGTCACATCCCTTACCCGCCTTCTTCAAAGCTATGAAATCATCAAATTCAGGATTAAGAACATTGAAATCATAGCCGAAGGTGATGCTTTCGCCGGTGGACATTCTAATCGCCGTGAATGTGAATGCATCCGGCCCAAAAGCTATATTACGGGTTTTCGCGGATCTCCCAAGATAAAGCTCAAATGTATCCATGGCTCCCTTCATATGACCCGCAACAGTAAATTCCAAATCATCCGCTTCGGGTATCTCTTCCCCGAAAAGTTCTCCCGTTACATACTGTATTGCCAAAAAGGCGGTTGTAACACCGAAACACATATGTGGTTCCCTTTCCTCCCCGTTTTCCGCTGCTTCCTGATGTTCATCCGCATCGTGATAAACCAGTGCTTCTTTGAATGAAATTGTATCCACCGTGCCATCATCACGCCTGATTTGAATGTCATCGGGAATGTTTTCCCAAATAACTTCCAACGGCGTCGCGGCATATCCTGTAATGCATAGTGAAATAAACCCCGCGAAGAACAGCAATAATACTGCACTGCCGCTGATACCCCTTTGATGTAAGGCTTTGATCCGTCGCATAATATTTCCTCTCTACCTGTAGTTGTTGCGATTGCGTCTCAATCTCTATATCATATCGCGTTTAGCCTGTCAACCCCTAATACTAAAACCAATCCCACCAAACAAGTTTTTATCGTAATTGGGTACTGCACCATTCAACGTGCGTCTTGCCTGATTTTGAAAGGGATCGCTTACTGAAGTGGGGGCTACGTTACTGGTGCCACGGACAACCGAGCATTTGAATGAGTGTAAGCGAAATCAAAGCGAGGTTGCCCGTGTTGAGCATACAGCCATAAAGAGCACGGGCAAGCTCGAAGACTCGCTTGACGGGGCGGAAAAAAGTCGAAAATCCTTACAAACGGCAAAATGGCATATCCTCAAACCCTTATCCAGAGCGGTTTCGGGACAAGGGTGTCCCGAAACATCGGTCCGGTTATGACTTTTTTCCGCCCCGTCTCGCTTGTCCGTGGCACACTTCGCGTGGACGTGGCACCCGGTTCTGGAACCTGTTATAGAAGGTCCCGGCAAAGGATTGCCGGGCTACGTTGCTCGATGCTGATATATATATTCGGTGGGTCCTCGAGGAACGGAAGTACATTCAGGTGCAATGTCGTTTCCCTCATCGGGACAATTTCAATGGTCCCGTTATCAGGTTCACATATGAAAGTGAATACACCCCAGCTAAAATGGGAATTTGCACCTAAAGTTTCAGTGTTCGCACCATTCCCCGGTTCCATTGGCCCAACGCCTCCCGAGCATCCCAGCAGAGCAATGCAAAACATAAGACCTGTACAGAATACTGCAATTGGTCCCTTCATAATGACACCTCTTATTATACCCCTATATCTTTAGATGACGTTCCGTGTAAATTCTTTGCCAAATTGAGTATCCGCTGCAAAAAACAGGTTATCTGCGCCCGCGGTAATCATCCCGCATCTTCACCGGCGCGCGTGAGGTCGCCCTTCCGTAGATGCCGAAAAACCGCTCAAGCCTTGATGTAAGCATCCATTCCCCAAGTTCAAGCTCCTCAACCGGACGCCACCCATCGGCCATGGCTTCGCGTATAATATCGAAATCAGTCGGGTTGACTATCTGTTTCCTGCTGTGCATAACCTTCCAATAATCGGGCCTGAGAAATCCCGGGATGGAATTCATTATCAGCAGCACGATCATGGCATAGATGAAAACAGAACCGGATACAAGCAACATCCTGGCGAAATGCCCGCTAACGCCTTCAAAGGGAATATCCGCGAAGAATTTCAATGCGAGGTTAACCGGCAGGATTATGCCGATAACAAAAAGGATAATCAGCCCGAACTTCCACCATTTGGCGGGTTTTTTGGGTTGGCGTTCCATCCCGAAAGATGTCCGGCATCGCTTACATATCGGGATCTCGACGATACCGAAATCGTGCGACAATCCCCTCGCGCCGTCCCCGCGTTCCACCAGTTCGCGCCTGTGCATCAGCACCGACATTCCAACTCCCTCGGATGCCGGTGAATGACAGAATTCACAAATACATGACGGTTCCGGCGGGGTTCCATCAAGCTCATCAAGGCGACTCAGGTCAGGCCAGGGGAATTTTGCGGAGGGCGGTGTATCCGCTGAGTTGTACTTTTCGATCTTGTTACCCATACACCATGCCAGATCCGGACGTGATGAGCAGAACGCCTCGAGAAAATCACTCGTCTTGTCAAGCACCACCCAAGGCTGAAATTCAAGACCGAATACAGGCATCCAACCATCCTCGAATACCGCGGCAAGCATATGAGCGACACCGGGCGTGAACAGCCAGTGGTGATGGATCTTTTCATCGAGGTCCTTTGGACGATGGCGTGGCAGAAATATCCTCCCCGGACCACCGACTGACAGTATTGCAAGGATCCAGAAAAAAGAAATCACAAATACAATAAACACTATCACCCCGGTAACCATCGGGTCGTCAAACGTTCCACCTATTTGATACGGAGTCCGGGCCCTTTGTAAACTCAGAAACCACCATGTGGCAAACGGCAGCGCGCCGAAAAGCACGACTACAATTCCCTTCCATAATCTCTCAACCATGGATGACGAGGGATGCTCTTCCTGTTCCCTTACCATCTCAACGCATCGCTCACAAATAGGGAAATGGAATATGCGGTATTTCGGCTCTACCTCATCACCTACCGGATCTTCTTGCTCAACATACAATTTCTTGGCAATCAGGTGCTTGTATGTTTCGGTCGGCCCACCGCAGATCAGGCATTGATTCGACCCCGGGGGAGCCGTGAACCCCTGCAGATCAAGCTTCGAGAAATCCTCCACAACTGTAAAGCGTGACACGAATTTATTAAAGTTATCACGCCGCTCGAATACACCGCGTTTGGGGGTATCTTCACCCGGTTCCGGTTTCTTCTTCTGAATGACCGGAAGCGATACGATCCTGATGCCCGGGGGATCCGGTTTGATGAAATCCTCAAGTTCGTAGAGCATATCCGGCCTGAATCCCTGGCCGATCTCAAGAAACGCCACGGGAACATAGCCACGGTTCTCCATCCCTTCCGCCTCGGGGATACCCTTGAGCCATTTCTCGATAGCCCTGGGTTCATACCTGAGAAGCGGCTTGATGAGCCCTTCCCGTGAAACATAATACCAGCCGTAAAGCAGGAGGATCAGTCCAAGCAGGCTCATCAGGTTGAGGTGCCAGGGCACCGACGGTGATGAGTTCCAGCTCATCATCAACATCGCCGCCGCATACAAGCCGGGAATACCGACAAGGAGAATAACCATCGCGAGATAGCTCCACCGGCGGTATGGCGGGGGTCTGAGAATTTCCCAGCACGAGCGGCATGTCTTGATAAACAGCGGTTGGCGAAGGGTCGTTGTCACGAGGCGTTCCCCTTCATCGAACCCTGTCTCGGACTTGAAGAATACTACAGCCAGGTCCTCGGTCTCGACGCCTTCCTTGAGACATCGCTCACACTTGCTCTTTACTTCCTTCTCAGTCATTAATAATCAACCATGTTGAAATCCGACATCCCGATGGAAAATAGTGTGTATATCTTAGCAAATTTTCATTGATTAATCTTTGGGGGACTGGCCGCAAAGCCGACTTGGCTGGTGCCACGGACAACCCAGTCCGCGGGGTTGCCCGTGTTAAGCATACAGTTTGAAAGAGCACGGGCAAGCTCGAAGACTCGCTTGTCCGTGGCACACCTCGCGTGGACGTGGCACCCGGCTCTGGAACCTGTTATAGAAGGTCCCGGCAAAGGATTGCCGGGCAGCTTATTTCGGTTATTCGGCAAAATACTATAGAATATATTGAGACTGTCCGAGGAATACTACATACCGGAGGCAACAAATGGGCACCTGGGGTACGGCAATATTTTCAAACGATATCGCAAGTGATGTCAGGCACACTTACCGGGGTTATATCGGCGATGGCAAAACCGGCCCTGAAGCAACCGATCTACTACTCAGCAATGACGGATATTCGATTGACGGTCCCGATAATGAGGACACACCATTCTGGCTGGGGTTGGCCATAACACAATGGAAATGCGGAAGGTTGGAGAATCGTGTAAAGGAAAAAACATTGCGGATCATCGATAACGGGACCGATCTTATCAATTGGGAACACGATCCGAAAGCTCACAAGAAACGCAAAGCATACCTTGAAAAAGCGAGGGAGCTGCTTTTGTCCCCCCAACCACCCGAGAAGCGGATCCCGAAACGGTTCAAGGATTCAACCGACTGGCAAATCGGCGAAGTCGTAAGCTACCGTCTACGCTCGGGAGACTACATTCTTTTTAGAGTACTTGATTATCACGCCGACATGGGGGGGACATGTCCCCTATGTGAATTGCTTGACTGGTCAGGTAGCAATGTGCCCGGTCCGGATGTGATAAACAAACTGCCGGTGAAATCCCACATCGGTGTTTGGAAGGATCACGCGCCACAGTTTATGCTCGGAGCTATCAGCAAGAGAGAGTTCCCGAAGGACAGGATCAACAGGCTGAATATCATCTCGCCACGCGATGACTGGAAATTTAATGGGGCATTCATGTTTCTCTGGCGCTTCTTAGATGAAGATCTGGTCAAATTCTTTGGCCTTGAGTAGGGATCTCCCGGCAAAGGATTGCCGGGCTACGGTACTGAAACAACCGGATATACACAACATCACTACTGTGGTGAAATCGGACCGATGTATTCCGATGCAACAACGACCTGGTCATACCACACTTCACTGATGTACCCCTCCGGAGTTGCCGTGATATAAACAAGCAGCCAGAGGAAATTCAATTTGAGATCCTCATCCATTCGCCATCGGAAACCACCAAAAGGATCACCCGCCGGGTCGGGATGCCAGCTATCCCACACCCATCCCCCGTTCGGAAAACCTTCGCCGAGATAACTGACCACCTGCCCATCCTTCGCGCGTAATTGCCCGTCGATCCATAGGGCCATATCACCGTTCGAAGAGGTCACCGGATCATTCATCTGCATCATCAACTCGAGGCAAGTCCATTCGCCCTTGTTCACGGTAAGGTCCGGATCATTGATGAAATCATTGCCCCAGAAATCACCCGTCGGGCAGTCGTGCATTTCCATCCAGTATGAATAGAAATCCCATCGCCAACTATCACCAAACGGCTCAACGCCCGTGGTGAAACGCTCGTCGCCATCGGGCTGTATTCCCGCCCCACCCTGGGGCCAAGTCGTCGGCGGATTGTAGCCCCCCAAGTGGAAGAAATGATGTATCTTCCCGCAATCAGGAGCGAATTTTGTATAGAACCGGACATACAACTTGTCATATCCGGGCAGGAGACGACAATAC
>CBDVBS010000214.1:0-6837 GCA_965372275.1 uncultured bacterium
CCGAAACCCTTTACACCGTTTCAGGAACAGTTTCGGGAATAAATTCCCAAAACACCGATACCCGTAGGATTTCTCAGTATGTAAGAGTCTCTTACTACTATTAATATATAGATACACCGCAATGTCACTCATATTCAGCGCTTGGTCAAGTGAAAAACCCGCCTTGCGGCGGGTTTAAAACCAAAATCAGGTATTAGTTAAATCAGTTCATCCACAATGGTTGTAATCTGGCTGGTGGTCGAGAACGCACCTAACTTGGCATAACGAACCCTGCCGTCGTTATCGATAATGAAACTTTGTGGGACGCCGTTTGAGCCGCCATTGTATACGTTGTAGCTGAAGAAAGCCGTGCTGGGTCCCCAACCCCATCTTGCGGCCTTGTAATTGTTAGTTGTAACCACACCCTGCGCCCCTGACTGGCTGTTGCCCAAGCACAGTGGAATCGACGCAAAATCGTCATCTTCGTAAATTTCGTGAACATCCGTGAATTCGGGGAACTCCCCGATACAGTAACCTCACGTGGTCAACCAGAAATCCAGCAGCACTACGTTGCCCGGCGTGTAGTCGCTCAGTGAGAACGTATCGTTGGTGAAGAGATCGTTCGATACAAAGTCGGCGGCGTGGGCAGGATTGAGCACGGAGTACTTCGTGACCCGGATCTTGCCGGAATCCATATCATCGTAACCGCCTTTACCATCGGTGACTTCGCAGTTAACGTAATACTTGCTGGTGGTACTCGGGGGCTTCCACTCGGCGGTCGGGCCTTCATCATCAGTGAACGATCCACCCGTGCAAGACCATTCGTATTCGATCTCGTCGCCAGGATCGGGGTCGTGGGCGATGCACTCAAGGGAGATCGTCTCAGTGGTACTGCCCTTGTAAACCGTTGTACGGCTCATCGTGATCTCATCGATTACCGGGGCATTCACGATCTCGCCGTAAACCTCGACACGGAACGAGTTCCAACCGTACAACATACCGATGTCATAGGCATACATGTTGATTGTATAGACACCGGGTAATGCTGAAGGCTTGATGGCCTCGAGCCCGTAGATACCATCATCCATCTCACCGTCACCGTGGACGCCGTCATCGAACAGGGCCATCGGTACTCCGCCGATCGGGGTCAGGTCAGCGAACACCACGAAGAAATCTCCCTGGTGGTCAAGTGCCATGACCGTCAGGTCGGCAACATCAATACCGTTCTCCATCAATTCGGGAAACGAAATATCCTCGATGATCGGTTCCTTGCAGTTGGTCGGCCAGGAAGCGTCGATGATGTAATCCACGAACGCCCAGGACTCACCAGGCGGGAAGTAGAAGATATAACTTTCGTCGTTCACCGCGTAAGGCCAGAACCCGCGGTCGGGATCGGCCTTTGCAAATGCCTTGAACTGCATATCCTGTCCGAGATACAAGTTCATAAAGCCATCAGCGTTCTTGAGATACTTGTTGCCGAGGTTATAGACGAGACCCCGGACGTCGCGACCCGCCATGACTGTCGGGTTTTTCAACTGAACCGTAAGTCGCCACTCCTGTTGAGCCGGGAGGTAACTGCTCCCGATAATTTTCACGCAATCCGCGCACTGAGGCAGTTTCACGGAAGAGGTGACATTGACGTGAACATCGGCATCACGATTTTCCACAATTACAGCAGTGCCGTCAGCGGGATTGAATCCGATGCGGAATGTGTGCCATATGACACGATTATTATCGGCATTTACATCCGCCGAAGCAGTTGGGTTGTCCTGCAGAGTAACAGGATCATTTGCCGTTGAGCAACCGAGGGCAAACAGAGTAAACGAGAGCATCGCAAGGAGGAGCATTGACGCTCTTACCATCATCGCTTTTCCTCCAATGAAGTATTATCCAACTTCCTACCAAATCCTCCAGTAGTCAATGGAATTATATATCAGACCTTGCGGCGGGCCAAAGTACAATATCACAATTGCTATATCAGCTCGTCAAGTATTGACGAAATTGCACTCACAGTGCCGAAGGTACCCAACTTGGCGTACCTGACGTTACCGTCAAGGTCGATAATAACAGTCTGAGGTATCATCGTTGAGTTACTGTTGTAATCGTTATATTGGTTCATCACACTGCCTGAATCCCAGCCCCATTCGTCGGCGGAATAGCTATGGCTGTTTATAAACGCAGCGGCCTTTGATTTCGTATCGTCCTCGCTGATTGCGATAAAGCGATAATTCTTGCTGTGATACTGACCGTAAATTGTCTGGAATATGGGGAACTCCCCAACGCAGCCACTTCACGTGACCGCCCAGAAGGTGATCAACACCACGTTTCCGGGTTTATAGCTGCTAAGGCTGAAACTTCCCCCACCAACGGCCTTCTCGCAACTGAAGTTAGGAGCGGGGGCGGGGGTTTTGATGGAGTACTGTGTGACACGGATCTTGTCGCTGTCCATATCATCGAATCCACCCTTACCATCGGTCACTTCGCAATTGATGTAGTAAGGACCGGGTGTATCCGGTGATGACCACTGTGTCGTGCTGCCGAAGATATTATCAAAGTCGCCGCCTTCGCAGGACCAGTAATACTCAAGTTCGTCCCCGATATCCGGGTCGTGAGCGAAACATTCGAGTGAAATTTTTTCCGTGCTGCTGCCCGCGGTAACCGTCGTGCGGTTAATAGTGATGTCGTCTATAACCGGCGGTTCACTCAAGGCGCCGGAGATCCAGCAGCGAGTACCGTTCCATCCGTAGTTGAAACCAAAATCATAGGCATAAACGTTTATCTTGTATTCCTGGCCGTCCTCGCCGTGAGCGATGATGCCCGTGATGCCATACACACCGTCGTCTGGGTCGCCATCGCCATGCGCGCCATCATCGAACATGGGCATATTCGGTGGCCCGCCGATCGGGCTGAGGTCCGCGAAAACCGCAAAGAACGGGTCCTGGTGGTCGAATGCGGTAACCGTGAGCGTTGCATTGCCGTACCCGTTGCTGAGATAAGTTGGGAAGTCGATATCTTCGATTATCGGTTCTTTGCAGTTCCCGGGCCAGGATGCATCGATGATGTAGTCAACCGAAGCCCAGGAGGTGCCGTTGGGGTAATGGAAAACATACTTTTCCTGATGCGTTACACCGGGCCAGAAACCGCGTACCGGATCGTTCTTGGCGAAAGCTTTAAAATCCATATCCTGCGACAGGTAGAGATTCATAAACCCGTCGGGGTTTTTGACATACTTGTTACCCAAACCATAACCAAGTCCGCGAACGTCGTATCCCGCCATTATGGTTCCGTTCTCTACCTGCACGGTGAGATGCCATTCCTCGGCGCCGGGATAGTAGCTGCTTCCCACGATCTTCACGCAGCCCCAGCAATGTGGCGGTTTGACGAACGCCGTGATATTCGCGTGGAATTCCGCATCTCGCGCGGGAAGGATGGAAGCTGTACCATCAGCCGGATTTAAACCAACACGGAATGCGTACCATATCCCGTGACCTGTACCCGAACTGTCACGAGGGATCTCAGGTGTTTCCTGTGGAGCAACAGGATTGCCTGATGAGGAGCAACCGATTGCGAGCAGGAGGAAAAAAATAATCACGCAGACGCCCAAAATATTAGGTTGTTTCATCGCCGCACTTGCCTCCAAAATATAACTCAAAGCAACCCCGCTCAACCTTTCAACCCGAAACTAACACGGGTTTACTCCGGATGAACCGGATTTCTTCTAAGATGAGTTTAACATGCTCTAACCGGGAATCGCGAATTATGAATTAAGAAAGATGCTCTCCCATGCCCATTAATACTCACATGTACCAGCAACTGGCAGCAAATATGCAATCCTTCAACGTATTTCAGCAAGTCAATGTCAGATCAGTTCGTCGATAATATCGGTGTATTCGCTCATATGGTTTATCGCGCCCACCTTGGCGAACCTGACATTGCCGTCGTTATCCATTATGTATGTCTGCGGGATGGCCGTGGTGCCTTCGTTGTACTCCTTGTAGATATTGAAGATGCTCCCCGAATCCCACCCCCACTCATCGACTTCGTAATCGTGCCCGTTGACCCAGTTCGCCGCCGTATTCTTGTTGGCATCGATATCCAGCAATATCATGGCGAAATCCTGGCCCGAGTAGTGCTCCCTGATCTCCATGAACTCCGGGAATTCACCTATGCACGGCCCGCAGAGTGTTGACCAGTAATTCAGAAGCACGACAGTGCCCGGCGTGTAGTCGCTCAGGCTGAATGTTCCCTCGTCCACCAGGCGTTCGACTGTATATGCGGGAGCCGGAGCGGGAGTCTGGATAATGTAACTCGTAACCCTCAACTTGCCGCTGTCCAGAGAATCGAATCCGCCGTTGCCGTCGGATACTTCGCAGGTTACATAATAATTCCCGACCGAATTCGGCGGTACCCACACCGCTGATAAACCGGTATCATCTTCAAGCTGACCGCCTGTGGCCGACCAGTCATATTCAAGTACGTCCCCGGTATCGTCATCATGCGCAACACATTGCAGCGTAACCTTATCGGACGGATCGCCCATCGTGCAGGTGGTTTTGTTCATGGTGACCTGGTCGATAACGGGTGGAGTGTTTCCGGTTTCGCCTGTAACCTGCACGTGGAAGGAGTTATAGGCATACTGCGCGTGGATATCGTAGGAATAAATCTCTATCACATGATGCCCCTGCCCGGTGGTTGCCTCTATCCCCTTGGCCCCAAAGATACCGTCGAATTTCTCACCGTCATTGTCCTGACCGTAATCGTGAAGTGGTGTTATCCCACCGCCGATGGGTGTGAGATCGGCAAGGACAATGAAGAAATCATCCTGATGATCGAAAGCGGACAGGGTCAGCGTCACTTCGTCCACGCCAATTTGAATTGTCGCTGGGAAACTGACATCCTCGATAATCGGCTCCCTGCAATTGGTGGGCCAGGATGCATCAATCGCGTAATCGGCATACTGCCAGTCTTCCGTAGGAGGAAAATGGAAGATGTAGGTTTCGATGTACTGCGTACCGTATGAGAATGCGCGCGTCGGATGATCCTTCGCAAACGCTTTGAAGCTGACATCCCCGGAAATAAAATCCTTCGTCAAACCATCCGGATTCTTCAGGTATTTATCACCCAAGTTGAAAGCAAGTCCACGCACATCATAGACCGTTACATTTGATGGACTCCTCAACTGCACATCGAGATGCCACTCACGCTCATCGGGGTAGTATTGACTCCCGACAATACTCACGCAGTCGTTGCACATCGGGGGTTTTATAACCTCATTAATATAATAATGCTTATCCGCATTGCGGATGGGCAGAAGTATTGCCGTGCCCTCCGCCGGATTGAAACCGACCCGGAAGGCGTCCAACAGGTGGCGTCCGGCGGAAAGAACCGCGTCATTCAAACCGGTATGATTGTCCTGTGGCAAGACCGGGTTACCCGCATGGGAGCATCCAAGAATTGCTGAGCCAACAATTAATAGCGTGAGAAGGAGGATAGCTTTATTAAACATCGTTTTCCCTCCGGTGATCTCGAACGTAATTCATTTCCGTTTCGGGAATTTCCGTTTCGGGAATAAATTCCCGAAACACCAAATTCATTTCCGTTTCGGGAATAAATTCCCGAAACACCAAATAACACCGTAATTCCCGAAACACATTAAATTGACCGCCCCTACTCTTCTTCACCCAGAAGCTTCTTCATTTTCTTGTCGCGATTTTCGGTGATCTCTTTGTAAACCTTGTCGAACACTTCCGCTACTTTCTCCACGGTGGATACGGGCGGGAAGCAGTTTGCATCGATGCAGACGAAGCAGGCGGGTTCCTTCTTCGGTGGATACTCAATTATTTCCAGCAGCTCGGCATCACGTTCGGGATCGATAGGCATCAATGCCAAACGCGGTTCGAAGCGTTCGCGCGACATTTTTGCGAATTCATCATAGTTGGGATTGTCCGACGGGCCGATGATCACGACGTGCACGGCGGGTTCTTCAAACAGCAGGAGAGTGTAGACATAATTCAGCGCAAGTTTATCCGCCCCCGCGAGACACATCGGGCCGATCTTAGCGAGCATCTCTTCGGCCTTCTCGAAGTATTCGTCCTCATCCATGAACGCATACATTCGACGGAACAGGCGAGCTAATATGCACAATTGTCCGAGGGTTTGCTCCTTGTTCGAAACGGTGTCTATCCTTTCAACAAGTTTATCGACATCCAATGCATCCCGGTACATGGAAAGGATTTCAGCCATCGCGAAGTAAACTTCGGCTTCACCGGTTTCACGGTATAGGATATCGAGTGTATAGGGATAACTCACAATATCGTATGTCTCCATCAGACCGATGAGATCAGCCTCACCGTCGGCACCTTCGGGGATTTCATCCCACATATTTTCATACCTGTCCATCAGGATATCTGATGGAGAGATCAGGGATTCCGCCGCGATATCGTACGCGATGATAAACGCGGAAACCGAGGCATGGTGATCGACCTCGCTGTAGAAGCCCGAGGCATCGATCGCATAAAGGGCGGAACCGTCATCCGTTGCAGCTAACATATAATTGATATCTGCCACGGTCTCGGCAGATAACATGTCGTACATCATATAGAGTTCGGCTACATCATCCCTGTCTATCTCCGGCATACCATGAAGCGCATACATATCTTCTATCGAGCAAACCGCGGCTAACGGGTATTCGTTCAGCTCAACCGCCGATGGCCAGTCATGAGCATTGGATATTTTTTTGGTCGCCTCTAAGCCGCCTTCGATACCGACGGCGTACGCAAACCTGAAAAACGCCTGTGCTCCCTGGAGATCGATGTACTTGTCGGACATCTTCACGACCGCGTCGGCCAATTGCCTGCT
>CBDVBS010000215.1:0-6768 GCA_965372275.1 uncultured bacterium
CCTCGATATCCTTTTCCTCCCCCGGTCTGAGGCCCCACTCGGATACGGTATCCATTGCGCTTTTGAGGGCGAGATACATGCGCGCCGCCTGAAGTACCGTTTCCTCATCCGGTTCGACAACCTTCTCCGCTTCCCGCATCCACGTTTTCATCCATTCCCGCGCCTTTGATTCATCAACATCGGTAATATATTTCAGCAAGTCCTCGCCGGGTTTGATGATGATTTCAGTGCCGAAGATTTCCTCGATATCCTTTTCCTCCCCCGGTCTGAGGCCCCACTCGGATACGGTATCCATGTAGTCGAGGATTTTCGTCTCACGCATGCGCCGCATCACGGTGACCAGATGCAATGCCTGTCGTGTGTCATTACCATCAGATGAACTCACCAGGATGGCGGGCAGGTTATTGCGTTTGACATAACTGTTGCAGTGCAGGAACAAGCCGTCACCGGCGTAGAAATTATTCACCACCACTGTAGGCTTGCCGGTTGCGAGGATATCGAATTCGCAGGAACAACCGGGGATGCACAAAGCAACAACCAACACGCCATCGGCCCGGGCGATTCCGCCCCGGATATGCCCCGGCATACTCTTCAAAGCGTCCGGGCGAGTTGTAAGAACTTCATTAACATACCCCCCCACATCGCAATTGCCGTCACCACGGCACGGCACAAGATCACCGCCGGTGAATTCAAACTCATCCCCGAACTCATAGGCAAGCTTCACCATCCATTCCCGGCTTTCGGATTCCGGATCGAATCGCGTGTTCGGCCAGCCGGGTACACCAACAGGCTTTTTTTCACCGAGGAATGCCGTGTATATTCGGGTTTTATTCATTCGAGTATTCCTTATTGGAAACAGATTGATCCAAGCCATATCTACTTTTTAAGACTCACTCCAAGCCCTGCTCCGGCAGGGATTTCGAGATAACCTTCAGCACCGGTCGCAAGAAATGGCGCGGGTTGAATGATATCATCCGCCAACAACTCCGGGCCTATCATCTCACATGCAAAGTCAATACCCGGTGTTGCAATGGCGAAATGCAATCCAGCCGCCGTGCCTATACCCATCTCCACCATTGAGCCGACCAACACGGGGATACCCGCCGCTGCCGCAATGTCGGCAACAGCGCGCGAGCCCCGCAGCCCGCAAGGTTTCATTATCTTGATGTTGATAATATCCGCCGCTTTTTTCTTTACCAGTTCGATGGCATCCTTCACGCCGAACATACTCTCATCCGCCATAATCGGTGTATCGAGTTGAGCGCAAAGCTTCGCCATTCCATCAATATCGCTTCGAGGCAATGGCTGCTCGATCAATTCGAGATCATATTTTTCCATTGCGGGAAGTGTTTCAACGGCGGTATCGTAGTCGTATCCCTGGTTGGCATCCACGCGGAATTTAATTTCGCTGCCTATCGCATTTCTAACTTCCCTGATAGCTTCGATGTCGCGTTTCGGATCAAGCCCGATTTTTATCTTGATGGTTCTGAATCCCCTCTCCACATATTCGGCGGCTTCATTTGCCACTTCCTCAACATCTCCAAGTCCTATTGCCCAGATGAGCGGAATACGTTCGCGGCATTTCCCGCCAAGGAGACGATAGACGGGCTGATCGATTATTTTGCCGACGAGGTCATGAAGGGCAAGGTCAATTGATGCTTTGGCATAGTGGTTCCCATCAACCGCTACTTCGAGACGTTCCATTATTGCGTTGATGTCGAACGGGTCACAACCGATGATGACGGGGATCAGCTTCTCCTTCAAGATCGCCTCAACGCCGGTATGTGTCTCATCGGAATATGACGGCATCGTTGCGGCCTCGCCCAGGCCGAATACTCCATCATCCGTGGTGATCCTGATAATTGCATGTTGGCAAACAGTCGTCACCCCGCCTGCAATGGCAAACGGTTTTTTGTAGGGAACTTCCTTCTGCAGGACTTCTACCTTCTCAATTTTCATCCGTTTCCTCAGCCACTACCGTATTCCTCAACGTGCCCAGACCTTCAATAGTTGCTTCAACAACATCGCCAACGGCAAGCGGGGATATGCCCTCCGGCGTGCCGGTCATGATGATGTCGGACGAAAACAGCGTCATGTGTTGGGATAAATATGAAATCATCTCAGGTATTTTAAACACCATTTTCGATGTGTTGGACTCCTGGCGTATCTCACCATTCACTTTTAAAACCATCTCAAGGTTGTGGGGATCTGGGATGACATCCCTCGGCACAATATACGGCCCGATTGGTGAAAATGTGTCGAAGTTCTTTGAGCGCAGCCACGGGTTTGCTTGCTCTATATCCTTCGCCTGCATATCCCGGGCGGTGATATCATTGGCAATCGTATATCCCGCAACATAATCCCAGGCCTCGGAAACAGGGATGTTCTTTCCCCTTTTACTTATAACGACGGCCAATTCAATCTCGTGGTCAAGGCGCGTGACCTGCGGCGGGTATATGATCTTCCCTTCATGGGGAAGCATTGTGGTCTTCAATTTATTAAAGAATATCGGTTCATCGGGTACTTCAAGCCCGCCCTCCTCCGCATGCGCCTTGTAGTTTCGCCCCAATGCCAATATCTTGGTCGGGTCGAGGATTGGCAATTCATACCCAATCTTGTCCTCGATCACGAAAGCCAATAATACTTCTTCTTCTACAATGCATGAACACACTTCGGCCAACTTATCCAGGTTGAAGAAGCCATCAATTATCATTTCATCAATCGAAAGGAAGAAGCAATCACCCCATAATCCGCTACCACTGGCAGTCGCATAATGTTCGAGAGCGGCGGAGAAGTTAATCGCCAAATCATCTTTCAGCAGACCGATTTGCGGTTCATCACCATCAAAGTACATAAACAGTTTCATCGTATCAGTCCTCCTTACTCTATAACCGCGACAACCCTGGCGGGTGCGCCGTCGCCATCGCGCAGTTTCAACGGCAATGATAACAATTTAATCCTGTCCGTGTTTATCGCATCGAGGTTCGTGATATTTTCAATGAGAATTCTTCCCGCGCCCAGCACGATCTCATGCACTTCACCGCCGAGCGGCAGGTCGCACGCAATGAACCTGGCACCTTTGTCTATCAGCATCTTGGCGGCATCGGGGTCAAGGATGGGGAAGTTCTCGTAGAATCCACCCGAATCCCAGCGTTTATACCAGCCTGTATTTATCAATACGCCGACATCCGGCGTGACGTTTAGATGTGATATGTGCGCGTGTGTTATATGTGCATCCTCGGCAATCCCTTCGAGTTTGCATACAAGACAGTCGCTCACGAAAAGATCAAGTGGAATCTTATCTATCGTTGCGGCTCCTTCGAAGAAATGGGCGGGGGCGTCAATATGCGTACCCGTATGCGTTGCCATGACAATCTTGCGGACCCGGCACCCATCCCTCTCGTACGTGCCCGTTATCTCGCTCGCAAAGGGTACATGATATACACCCTGGAATTTTGTCATGCCGTCATACAAATCCACGCTGAGGTCGATGATCTTCATTCCGGTTCTCCATCATTGCATTTCGCTCAGATACTCTCTCATCTTTTTAACATATTGCGGGAAAGCTTCTTCCGGTTCCGGGATATCCGGCTGCCAGACCTTTTCCCACTCGTATGAAAGATAGCCATTATATCCCTGGCGCGTAAGTATTTGTAACGCCTTTGGAATTGGTATATCACCTTCGCCGATGAATGTCAGATTTGCCTCTTTACCGGTAAAGACGGAATCCTTGACATGTACATGTATCAAGTGCGGCGCGAGTAGTCGGGCTGTTTCCTCAATCGGTTCACCCGTCCAGAAGCAATTGCTGATATCCCATATCACGCCGACCGACTCGTGATTTGTCGATTTCATCACTTCGGAAACGGCTTTCCCGGTGAGGAAGCTGTCATGGGTCTCAAGCGCAACGATGACACCATTCTCCCGGGCAAAATCGGCGAGTTGGACTAAGCAGGATGCTAATTGATCGACTGCATCCGTATCCGTTACTCCTTCAGGGATATGCCCCCCGAAGACGCGTACCATCGGCGCGCCGAGTTCACGTGCAAGTGTGATGTAATCCCTCGCCTCTTCCATGCTGCCTTGCAGTTTCCCGGATTCCGCGTATGAAAAGCTCGCGGATGAATCGACGGCGGCAACATCTATGCCCGCATCCTCGAACATCGACCGTGATCGCCCGATGTTATCCGGGGAGAAATCAGGCAGTTTGCGTATGTCGAGTTCACCGGCTATCCCGCGCAATTCAACGCCCTCATAACCGTAACTCCGAGCGGCTTCGATCACTTTGCCGAGTGACCAGCCGGGGCATCCTAATGTACTGAATGCTAATTTCATTGTTTTTTCCAAGATCATTTTTCACCCACAAGCTTCGAAGACTCGCTTGTGGGCGGCACCCAATTTGTTTGTGGGCGCACCCAACTCAGCTTGTAGGCGGCACCCAATTTGTGGGAAGTACTCTGATTCAGATAGTGACTTATTTATGTTTACATCAGGTTGATGTATCGGGACACCCTTGTCCCGAAACCATCTCACCATCGCCTTATGTATCGGGACAAGGGTGTCCCGATACATCGGACTACTCCTGTTCTAAACTTCATGTGCCAACCATTTAATCATCTGGCCCCAGAATTGGGGGTAATGTTCCCAATCCTTGAAATCACCGGCCCAATGGGGCGCGAAATCGGATGCGAATGTGGCCGTCCTGCCTTTCTCATATTCCCAGCAGGTGATGAACGGGTCGCCGTTATACTCGGCCAACATCTTCGCGCCATCCTTAAGTGTCACCTGGTTATAACCGCACAGGGTGAATTTCGCATCGTCCCACGGAATGCCCGATGTTATCGGATGCTCAGTATCAACAACCTTGAAGATAAAACCGTCGGTCGCCTCGATCCTGTCATCATATGGTGAAATCTCAACCGGTAGAATCTCCTCCACGGGTGTGTTGTGATACCCGGCGATGCCGTTCAAACCCGAAAATGAAACATACCCTCCGCTCATTACAAACCCCCCGCCGTTCCCGACAAATTCCTTAACCATCTTGATCCTGTCAGGGCCAAGAGGATATTCATACGGCGGTTTCAGGCCGGGATAGAATATCATCGAGTTGTATCCGACATCGCTGAAGATCAGGACATTGAATTTCGACAGTTCGTCCATTGTCTTTGGGAATTGCAACGGCACATCGTGAGCGTTCATGTGTCGGATTTCAATGTACGGCAGTTTCTCCATCGCCTCGCGGAAGAAACGTCCGTTGTCGTTGTAATTGGTCTGCTCGAAGACATCGACCCCTATGATATACCTGCTCATGACTATCTCCGAGTCCCCGATATAAAGCACCTTGATCTTGTCCATTGTATGCTCCTTTCTTTTTTTCATTGTTGCCCGGCAATTCACTATCCGGGTCCCGAGAGAAAATATTGTACCAGGAATCCCGGCAAATGAGATGCCGGGCTACGGGCTTAATAAACGCAATGCATTGCCTGACAGGATCAAACTCCTATCACTTTCGCTGATCGAGGCATTCCTGACTTTCAGGAGTGAGGATTGTATATATTGGAATGGCGCGTTGCTTCCGTAGAGTATGCGTTCCGCACCGAAGTCGTCAACGGCTCTTACAACGACTTCAACCGGGCCGGGATTATCGTGACGTCCCTGCATTCTTCCGATATCGAAGAACCAGTTGTCATATCGTCGAAGTAATTCCTTCACCGAAAGCAGTTCGGGATATGACGCTCCGCTCAGGATGAAAGTTACATCGGGATATTTGCCGATTACACCGACCGTCGCCCGGATGTTCAGTGGCGGGACTTTCATAAGCCAATGATGCTGGCGTTCATCCTCGACCCTAACGGCGAGTACAACGGGGATATGCTTTCCCTCAGTTGCTGCAATTATTTCAGAGAAGCATTTGTCCTCAAAATTATATCCATGATAAGTCGGGAACAGCCGCAAGCCTTTGAACCCCATCTCCTCGAAGCATGACGCGAAATCGGATTCCCAACCGGGGAACGCGGGGTTAATGCATGCGAATGGGATGACGATTGACGGACAGGCTTTCGCGGCTTCGGCAATTTCGCGGTTGCCGTCCATGCAATCCTTGGCGAGTATGGAGGTTATCGGATATACAACAGCGCGGTCGATGCCTTCCCTTGTGAGCAAGCCCGTCAACTGATTGGCGGCAGCGTATTTCAATACTCTGAAAGGCCAGGACCCTATGCCGGTGAAGAAATCAATAATCATCTGGAAACGCCCCCTAAAAGTTTAACCGCATTTTCATAAAGGATCAGACTCTTCTGCTCATCGGTGATATCGGCGCCTGCGACCTTCCCAAAATTCGTCCAGAAATCCAGGTCGGGTAAATCGGTACCGAACAGGATTCTCTCGGCACCAAGTTCCGCCACCGCTTCTTCAATCATGCCGCAGTCAACAATACTACCGCAGATATCGACGAGGACATTCGGTAACCCGCGAACTTCCTTCATCCCACGCTGCCAGTCCCCCCCCATATGCGCCATGATGATCGTCACATTCGGGAAGTCCCGCGCAAGGACGGCGATATCAGTCGGCGTCGATTCACCTGGAATACATCCCGTTATCTTGAACCATGAGTGTTGCAGAACCGGAATGCCGAGCGAATCCGCCTTCTGCATTATCGGGATGTAGCGGGGGTCGGTGCATACGCAGCCACATTCCAGCTTGATGCCGACCATGCCATATTCACTCACGGCGCGATCCATCTCATCGAGCGATTCCTCACGGTATTCG
>CBDVBS010000216.1:0-6761 GCA_965372275.1 uncultured bacterium
CTGAGCTTAACGAGCCTCTTTGCGGACGGCTTCGAACGTTTTTTCAGCCTTTCGAATTCGAGCAGCACCGACACGATTTCGTCACGATCGGCGTTGCCCGCCAATTTCAATTGTTTATCGACTTCGTTACTATCAAGCGTTCTCAGGCGATACCGCTGGCTCACGAAGTGGGCGAAATCGCGCTCCATCACATCGAGGGCCAGTCCGGTGGCGGCGGCACGCCGGAAGAGCAGCCCCATGGATACGACATATTCCGCGGGTGAACGTCTTCCCGGCGGGGGTGGAGGCAGGGCGGCACCGAAGCGGCGTCCGGCGGAATACAAGGCTATCCCGGCAACGAGCAGGAGGAATGCCAATCCATGTCCGGACTTCGTCCGTAGAACATCCGTGAACGTCAAACGCGATGGCCGCTCATGATAATACTCATCGAACAGCACCAATCCGCCTTTTGCTTCGGCGAGGATATTGGCGGCGAATTGCGCGTTGTCATAGTCGTCATTCGATCTTGCCTTTTCATCGAGGAGGAAATTCGAGAAAATATATTGGTCGGCGACAAGAATTACAATACCGTTACCCATTTCCTGGAGAATCACCGCCGGGCCGTAATCATCTTCGAGAAGCACTTCCCCGCCGCTTACAGGCTCGGAGAATCTCAGGATGGACTTCATGTTCCGGCTTTCATTGAGAAATGACTCGACGTAATAAACATCATCAAGCAATCGGTCCCCGCCGGTTGCTTCAAGGGTGAGCTTCCCGCCGTCCTCATAATCGGGGTCAGGATTCATGGTGAATATTTCGTAGTCGATCCCGATGATGAGGTTCTCTACGGCCTCAGGATGAAGGTAGTTCGGGGCGATAATAAGTGTGCCGCCCGAGAGCACCCAATCCACAAGGGCATCCTCATCCTCCTGTTCGATTGTTGCATCGCCCCATTGGAAGCCCATTTCACTGTAAGTATATTCCGGCGCGATCAGCCATAGCTGGGATGCATTGCCGAGGTTTGACAGGCTGTCGCTCATCGGGCGTTCCAGTGTTCTGATGTCGGTCCCGATTACTTTGGCGAAATCCCGGAACATCATGTAGCCTGAACGTTTGGATGAATATGTCGATGCGCGGAAGTCATCGACTTCCACTTTGCGCGTCCAACTGATGTAGAAAGCGGTAAAGAGTACCGCGATAAGAGCGATGTAGGGCCATGTTTTACGCAGGAACGCTATATATCCTCCCCTGTGACCATTATGGATATGGCCACATATATTAGCATAACAGGGCATACTTCGGCAGGTGTATGGGCCATTTCATGGCGGTCGCGTTTACATGGCCTATATGCTGGGGTAAAATTGCCCTTGAGGTAAAGAATGAGGCTGGGCTGTATCCATATATTGCTACTCACACTGGTGATGATTTTTCAATCACCTGTTGTTGCATTCGCGGCGGTCGATGAACCGGAAGACCTGCTTCCGGGGGATAACGTGGTGGGGTTGTGGCGGATGAATGATGACGGGCTCTACTTCTATGACAACAGCCTCGATCGTGTTATCGATGAGGATATGGCGGACATTGTTTTAGAGTATGGTTTCGTAAGCCTGTTCAGCCGGTTTTACATGCAGGACCTTAACGAGATCGAGTGCCGGGTGTTCGAGATGGAGAATGCGGAACAGGCATTCGGGCTCTATTCAATATTAGCTGATATCCTTCCCGATGTTGAAGAAATCGAATTCATGTTTGAAGGAAAGGACCTGCAACTCGGGCGGTCATCGACCCCGGAGATGCGGTGGTACGGCAACAGGGAGCTTCAACTCCTTGGGGATAATTATGTCGTCCAGATTATTGGCGACTCCGAAGGCCTTGATTTCGAATTCCTGTCATTCGCGTCAAAGATACAGGCGAAATTCGATGTATCCGGAGGGGAGCTTAGTGATCCGTATCCTCTCGACAGGGATGATAAGATTTCCGGTTCCCGGAAACTCATCGGCGGTTATAAGACCCTCGAGCTGTATATGATGGTCGGTAATTTCGATCCTTTTCTTATGCATGAAGATGGCGTAAGATGCATTATGGGTGATTACCGTTTGAACCCGGGTGAATATTTCAGGCAGTTAGTCGTTGAATATCCCGATGAGGAACTCGCGAAGGAAGGCTTCGCGGCTTTTAAGAATTGGATCGACGGTTTTTACTACCTGAGGCGTAAGAAGGTTATCGATGCTCTCGGCTCATATTACGCGGTCAATGAGAAGGACAGGTATATGGGCGGTTTTATGGATGGGAAGTATCTCCGTGTTTTCTACGGGTTTAATGATCTGGATGATTTAAAGGATATAATTTCGGACTATCGATAGACAGGCTGAAAGCGATTGGTTAAAAAGGAACATGAGATAATTGAAGAGGCGACGGAACTCGTCAGGCTGCCATTCAGCGCCGTGGGTCACTTCACGCTCGCCGTGGCGGGGATACTTCATTCGTTCTTTGATTACACTGGGCGTATCCTCATCTTTACGTTTCACATCCTGCTGCAGATTGTAACCCTCCGGATAAGCATTCGGGATGTTCTTCTCCAGATGTCCCAGCTTGGCGTTGATTCGTTGCTGATCGTGACATTGTGCCTGAGTTTCACCGGGATGATATTCTCACTCATCGTCGGGCAGCAGGCATCCACCTATGGCGTCGGCAAGGAGTATATCGGATTGGCGGTTGTTTACACGATGTGCAAGGATCTCGGCCCGGTACTCGGGGGGCTCATCATGGCCGGTCGGGCGGGTTCCGGGATCACGAGCCAGATCGGATCGATGCAGGTTACCGAGCAGGTCGATGCCCTGAGGGCCATGGCGGTTAACCCGATCCGATACCTCGTTGTGCCCAGGGTCATCGCGATGGCGATCATGGTGCCCATAGTCGTTTTCATCGGATCGTTTGTCGGCGTCATGATCGGGTATTACCCGGTTCATGTGGATGAAGTATTGCATGTTTCCCATGCGACCTATTTCGAATCGGTGAAAGAGGGATTAGACAGGGACCTGGTCAAAACGCTTTTCCAGAAGGCGTTTATTTTTGGGATGATCATCGCGGTGGTGTCGTGCATGGAGGGATTCAGGACACGCGGCGGCGCGGAAGGAGTGGGGATAAGTGTGACCAGGTCGGTTGTTATTTCGATGGTGCTCATATTTTTGGCCGACCTGATAATTACGAAGGTCAGCCCTTGGTAGAAAATGATCGAGGTTGAAAATCTTAAAGCCGGTTACGACGATCATGTCGTCTTGAATGATATCAGTCTCACCATATCCGATGGCGAGATATTCTCCATCGTCGGGCGTTCCGGTTCGGGTAAATCGACATTGTTGAAGTGCCTCATCGGTTTCATCAGACCGATGAAAGGGAAGATATTTATCGATGGAGAGAATATCGCGTCGATGCCTGAGCGCAAATTGAACAACGTGCGTCGAAAGATGGGCATGGTATTTCAGCGTGGCGCGTTGTTTGATTACCTCGATGTTTTTTCCAATATTGCTTTCGGGCTTCGCTACAATTCGCACATGAAAGAGCCGGAGATACGCGAGCGCGTGATGGAGGTCCTTGACGATGTTGAACTGGAAGGAACCGCGCACCTGATGCCTTCGGAGCTGTCAGGTGGTATGCAGAAACGTGTGAGTCTCGCGCGCGCGCTTGTCGAACGTCCGAGGATCATCCTTTATGACGAGCCGACTACGGGCCTTGACCCGATTATTACTGAGAACATGAACAGGCTGATTAAGAAGACGGCGGAGAATTACGGCATCACCAGTGTTATCATCAGCCACGATATAAAAAGCGTCCTGCGTTTCTCGGACAGGATTACCGGTCTGTTCAAGGGACGGCTAACCGATACGGGGACTCCGGATGAGATTATTCACACCAAGGATCCGGAACTGATGCGATTCATGGCAACGCTCGAGATTTAATGGATGAGAAAATAAACAATTGCAAGGATGGAACGATGGGCAGGTTAATATGCATCCTGATGGCGCTGATGCTGGTACTTTCGACGGCATCTTGCGCGAAAGATGAAAAACCCGATAACGATGGGGCATTCAAATTGGGCGGCGGGAAGCAGGTGATTTCCGACCCCGCACCCGCTGCGCCCGTGGATGATACGACGGGTATCGGTGACACATCGGGCATTATCGATATCGAGGTGGTTCCGGGTGCGGATGAGGGTGGAACCGGCCCGGATGCTTCGATGCTTCCGCCGTCAACACCAGCACCAACTCCGGCGGCAACCCCGCCGGATACTACACCTTCCATTGAAGGTCAGCCTGTGCAGCAGGCACGTCCCGGCGAGCATACACTCCGTCTCGATTTTGACGGGGATTGCTGGGTCGAGGTGTTCGGTGCGACCGGCGACCCGTTCAAGGGTTTGATGAAAGAGGGCGACTCGAAGTCCTTCGGGTCGCAGAAATATTTCCTGATAACCCTTGGGGCAACACAGACCGCCAGGGTCTTTTTTGATGGAAAGCTGATTTATGGCGGGGATAAACCGAGTGCACCCAAGATGTACTTCGCGCTTCCCGATGAGGCATCCGTCTACATGAAGGAACCCACCGAGAAGCCGGATGATACCCAGGCGGCAACCCAACCCGTTTTGCAACCTGCTCCCCCGAGCACACCGACACCGTCCACGGGTGGAATGCATACATTGCGCGTTGACGCCTTAGATGAGTGTTGGGTCGAAGTCATGAGCGGCGGTGAGAAGGTTTATATCGGACTCATGCAGAAGGGTGATACGAAAACCCTCGGCCCGAAAGCCGGATTCGAGATAACCCTCGGCAAACCTGAAGTCGCCGCGGTGTATATGGACGGCAGGGAGATGTTCGGCCCCAATACCGGATATGCGAAGACGTTCTCGATCAACCTTCCCGGCAGCTACGTCCCAAGTGAGCAGCCGGTGGAAACGGATGAACCCACCGAGATGCCCGGCCAGATACTGATCGAGGTGGAACCCCAGCCGCAACCCGGCCCGGCGGCACCAGCGCCTGTTACCGAACCGGATGAGCCACCGTCGGCGTCGTATCGCGGCTGGATAGAAACCGGCATGTGGTCGTTAGCGATGAAAGATTACCAGGCCGCTATCGAGAATTTCGAGCGCGCATACGAGATCGAGCCGAATTACTCCGAGGTTAACAGGCTGCTTGGCAGGGCCTATCGCGGGGCGGGTGATTCGGGCAAGGCGATTGATTACCTCAACACGGCACTCAAGCTTAACCCCGGTGATTCTGACTCTCTTCTTGAAATGGGTTATGCATATGAAGATACAGGCGACATCGCAAAGGCGATTGAATATTACGAGAAGTATCTGGAAAAGAAGGACGATGAAGAAATCGCAGAGCACGTGGATGATTTGCGTAGCAGATCGAGTTTCTAATTGGATGATTCATTTTCGCACGGAGGTTGAAGGTGAAAACAAGATTAGTCCTGTTGTTTGCGGTATTGATCCTCGCACTGTCCGCGATAGCAGCGGTGGGAGCGGATATTGACGAGGATGAAGTTCTTGCCCTGATAGAAGATTTGGGGGACAAGAGCTATGAGGTACGCGAACCCGCGGCGGAAGCACTGTTGGATATGGGTCCCGATGTTATTCCATATCTTGTCGAAGCCCTCGAAAACGATAACTGGCGCATACGCAAGGGAGCCGTGGATGCCATCGCTGAATTCGGTGATGATGCTGAAGACGCGATCCCCGCTTTGATAAATGCATTGGGCGATGATGTTTCCGTCGTACGCGGCGAGGCGGCGAAGGCTTTCGTGAGCCTGGCGCCGATTGCCGGGGACGCCATCCCGGCATTGCTCGAAGCATTGAATGATGATTACAGCGGTGCGCGCGGTTCGGCGGCATGGGCGCTCGGAGAGATCGGCGAGGAACCTGACGATGTTATTCCCGCATTGATAGATGCATTGGAGGATGAGAAGTGGTGGGTACGTGACAGGGCATCCTATTCGTTGGTGGCATTCGGTGCCGAATCCGTGGAAAGCCTTATCGATGTGCTTGAAGAGGGTGATGCGTTGCCGACCTGGCATGCTGTATATTCAATAGGGCTGATAGGCCCGGATGCAAAAGAAGCGATACCCGTGTTGATGAGCATGCTGAGGAACGAGGATGAAGGTGTGCGCTCGGTAGCGGCGGATTCCCTTGGCCTTATGAAGGAAGAAGCAACTGTCGCGGTGCCGGATCTTATAGATGCGCTCATGGATGAGGAAGACTGGGTGAGGGTTGCGGCAGCCGAAGCATTGGCGCGTATCGGGAAGTATGCGATAGATGCAACATCCGCGCTGATTGAAACACTCCATTATGACAACAGCCCGTTGGCAAGAGGAATGTCGGCAAGGGCGCTTGGCGAAATAGGCAAGGAGCCGGGGATCATACCCACCCTTGTTGACGCACTCTGGTCGGAGGAAAATGAGACTGCCATTGAAGGTATAAAGTGGGGGCTGAGCGATCTCGGGTTAGGGGAATTGGCCAAGTATGATTTCGGTGACGGCAGTCTGATGGGTGGTCTTATCTATGCGGTGAAGAGCGATGATATCGAACTGAGCAAGGACGCCGCATTCGCGCTTGGTGAATTCGGCGGCGATGCGGAAGATGCATTGCCTACCCTCAGGACATTAGCGGCTAACGAAAAAGATGATGAGATAAGATGGTTCTACCGTGATGCGATAAGTAAGATTGAGGGGGATGTGTAATCAAATATATGTAGTTCTTACTATTGTAACCCGGCATTCTGATGCCGGGA
>CBDVBS010000217.1:0-6744 GCA_965372275.1 uncultured bacterium
CGGGAATTACCCCGCTTCAACACTACTATGAACGCTCTGACTCCTGCCCGGACGGCTCTTCGACGCTATGCGTATGAACTCCGTCCCGGTTCCGGACAGGTCTCCCTGCTTAACGTGCAATGCCTTTACGACCATTCCACCTCCAACCACCCCACGTACCCCCGATGTCGCTTTAACACGCTACCCATCAGCGCATCGGATGATTTCCAAGCTTCGCCATTGGCTAACAGGCTCGCTGGTACGTCAGGCCGAATCGAGTTCGTCATCCTGCGGACTGGTCGTTCATCTCCTGTTGCTTCCCACCCCGCCTCGCGGCGACGCAGTTACGGTCGATTACAGGCCGGAGAGCGTATGCCTGAAGGGGACTCGCACCCCTCTGACCCTTGCACGCTCACAGGCGCACTAACCCGGCATTCTGATGCCGGGAATAAAATTCCCATCACTTGCATAATGGATCGTTGCATTAGAAAAGCCTTAGGAATATGTCCTTGAGGATTGTATCATCTTACTCCAAAGACCTAATTGTTGAAGCGGTGCATAAGGCTGCAAAGGAAGGGGTTGCCGTTAGTGTTCCAATAACTGATCTGTGATATTCACCCACAAGCTCGAAGATAAGCCTTCGCCAAGGCTACGGACCACAGGCTCGCTTGACGGGGCGGCACCCGGTAATTTTCACGAATAAATATTTACTTTTCACCATTGACAGATTTGGGGGGGGTGGTAGATTTATATTAAGGGATTTCAAGAATTCATGGATAATATTAAAGTGAGGAGGAATTTATGAAGCTGCTATTCAAACAGATTGCGCTTGTTTTAATAATCTGCTCATTTCTGCTTTGTTTTTCAACTCCCGTCACCGCCACTGAAGAATGTTGCTGCTGGTCATATTTGATGACTCTTTATGAAGAATATGCGGAGTATTGCGAAATTGGCGGCGTGCCGTACCATGATTGTGGCGTTTGCTTTATAGTGCATTTATGGGGAGCTGGTGATCTTGAATGTAAGGCAGATGATGAATGTGATGGCCCAGGGCAAGTGGGCTGCGGAGAATCGGTCATCATAGAATTTGAGCATTGGTATTATGAAGATTGTACTGCTTGTTTGTGTGACCCACCAGGGCTTCCTGGGGGATATGAAATACTTGCAGGATGTGATGAAAATTTTTGCGATGCTATAGGTGTTGATTGTGAGTGTGAATGAGGGCTAAAATATATCACGAAAAGAAAGGAGACTGAAAAAATGAGAATAATACTTGTGGGATTGATAATTATCGTGCTTTGCTCATTTGCCGGATGCAGCGGCGGGCAAGGGGGCACACCCGCGCAAGATACCCAGGCAATATTCACAGGTTTAGAAAATAGCAAGGATGAGCCAAGTTCTCCGAGGGCTGGGGATATCGCCGCACCTGAGTTTCATCCCCCCGAGGTGGGGCCGGATACATCTGACATGAAGGAAATAGCCCTGTGGAGCTCAATATTGGGCGAACAACTTGCAGATATCACGGGTGCATTGACATGGTATAAGTCAGATAAAGGGGAATGGCCTGATGATTGGGATGATATTATCAATGGTTATCTCCTTTTCCTTCCTGCCAACCCATTAACCAACGAGGCCGTACCTCTGCTCATTTTGGACGAACTGCAGGGCTCAGTGGAAGCCGGAGCTATAGTGGCCGACCCGCATCCGGACGGCTGGGAGTTGTACCAGGCAGCGGTTGATACTGACGGCAGCTACTATGCCAGAAAAGTCTTTGACCGAGAGAAGGGCAATTCATTGGTTGAAAAGGGTAGAATGTATCCCCCGGATGCACGCATGGAAAATCTAATGTTGTTCATAAGGGCATGGACCGGGGGCAGAATCCAGGGCTTCTTGCTCCACACTGCTAATGATGAGGGGGCTCCACGGATGCCCGAATCATATGTAGAGCTGACCCAGGGGCTGATACGGAATCCATCCGCCACACTCGGCTATACCCCTGGCGAAGACGGCACCGGAACATTCAAGGTAGGTGTAAAACCCGAAGCGCTACAGTGGGCATTCGTCTTCAACAAGGTCAAGGAAATATTCGAGATACGTCAACTTGAAGTAGATGCAAGGGGCTTTGTTATCGGAATTGAACGACTTAAGCCCGGTGATCCCGGCTATGATCAAGAGGGATTTACATGGATAATTAGCCATGAAGATTTCATAGAATGAAAGAATAATGGTATGTGGTGATAGGGTTGCAGTTTCGATTCATTCAATTTATAACATGTAACCCGGCATCTATGATAAGTAATGTCAATAGGAGAGACGGAGGTCTCCTGGTTTTTCTTAATAAATTCTCCTTTACAGACCGCTAATCAGGCAGTCGAGCTTGATTAACGCTTTCCTGGTTTTGTGACGTTAATGTCAAGCGATTC
Organism: uncultured bacterium; assembly: GCA_965372275.1. Lineage (GTDB taxonomy): Bacteria > JAJVIF01 > JAJVIF01 > JAPKYR01 > CAZSPL01 > CBDVBS01. The sequence goes on from CBDVBS010000217.1 coordinate 2,403, forward strand.
GCTGATCCTTTGGGTCGACGGTCAAACGCGACCAAGCATCTATTTGCAGCCTGGGTGCCGCCTACAACCGGGTCTTCGAAGGTTGTAGTTGACTCGTACTCGATCTCATATTTGGTGAGGTCCAGAATTTACCTGAGCTATCGACATTGCCCCCCCCTAATCCCCCCCCGTAAGCGGGGGGGGGAATTAGGGGAACTTCGAAATTATAGTAAAGACACATTTTGTTTGAGGCTCCGGATATATTTAAACATTTATACAACGTTATGGTGAAGTGTGCGGCACCCAGCTTATGAAAAATTATTTGCCAAGTAGAATTGGCCTTAACTTCCGGCAATATCCTGCTCTACAAAAAACCCCCGTTTACGGGGGGATTACAGGGGGGCCTTAATCTAATAACCATACACCGATACTGCCGTCGTTCCCGGCAAGGCGACCGAATCATGCAGCAGGTAAATCTCACCGGTGCCTTCATCCACATCCATACGCATTCCCAGGCTGGTCGGAATTGCGATACCGGTGATCATTGATACTGCATTATCCAATCCCGGCCCGGTGACGGAAAACACGTTCAATGTCATTATCGAGCCCGCGGTATCGAAGCACTGCACCGCGATCATGTTATGCGGTGGAAGAGGCTTGGATGTCGGGAATACGTTGATATCCACCATTTCGCAATCAATCGGCATCATAACCGGATTACCGCCGGTAACAAACGGCAGTGAAAGGGTTGCATAATACGACGACAGCGTATTTAAGAAATCAACTTCCCATATCTCGATATCCCCTTCCGCATCGAGGATATAAACGAGCATCGGCTGGGGAAGAGTCAACCCCGGGTTTGTGGGGAGCTCATCAATTGCTACGCTCATCGCCGAATGCAGGCTGTCATCAACAAAACCCGGACCCGGGGCGGGAACACCGGCTGAAGTGGCGACTGGTACAAATGCTCCAACCCCCGCATGAGGGGTGATAGACTGGTAAATGGTGCATGTTCCGGGACAAGGCCCGTTCGCTATGGCAACGCCGCACGCGATGTGTGTCGTATAATCACAGGCGAAAAGCGTGTATATATTACCCGGCCCGCCACCTGAGAATCCGCTTGTGACATCCGCCACCGCTTCCCATGTTACACCGTTGTAAGTGGTATGGTCGCCCAACCATATAAGCGGCGGTGGGGGCGGACCACCTGGTGCCCACGCGAATCCCTGGGAATATGCATACTCCGGAAATGGGCCGAGCGCGCTGATTATAGGTGAACCGTGCGCGATGAACATCTCACCAAAGCCGTTACCGTCGAATCGTGTCGGCTGAAGCGGGGGGAACTGGAATGGCGGGCCCACAGGGAGTTCCACGCACAATGCTACCGGCGGAGGACCGAGCGGCATATTCCAGCCATAGTAATGTACCCCCCCCGCAGGTGGGGCTCCGGCCGGGCCGACGCCCGCGTCATCCGCAATAATCATGAAATTCAAACCGCCTGTCGGGAAAATACATATATCATGTTCGGGGAAACCGGTCAGGAAATGTGAGAACACAGCCGGGCACCCTATGAAAGTGCCCTGGTGAGGATTAGGTAGCAAAAGAAAATCGGACTGCTTCGCCATGGAATATGGAAGTATGTAAACCCCGACGGTGAGCGGCGATATGCTGCTGCCCTTCGCGTTGGGCCAGCCCGAACCATCGTCGATTTCGCACGAGATGTCATACATGCCGGGACCGGTGATATATGGCGCGGTGTTGAAATCGATCGTCAAATCCCCGGGAGTCGGGTCGCCGGGAATTGTATAAACCGCCGGTGTACCGTTCGGCACGACGCTCCATGTATATGCCAACGTATCCCACGGGTCGGGATCGAATCCAACGACCTGGTACGTTCGTATATCGTTCGTCCACACGGACACCTGCCCGACCGGCACCCCCGCCATGGGCTGTTTGTTCTGCACAGTAATCAGAAGCGGAGACGGCGAAGTGCCGGTATCGTTCGGCATGCCGGATGTGTCCTGCACCTGGCAGGCGATATCGTAGTTGCCCTGCCCGGTGATGAACCCGGCCGTTCCGTAATTGATCGTAAAATCTCCGGGAGTGGGATCTCCCGCGAGCACATAAACAGGCGGACTGCCTGATGAAACCACGCTCCATGCATAGGTCAGGGTAGCCTGCTCACCGGGATCGGGATCGAAAGCAGTAACCTGGTATAGCGGGATATCAATCGAATAAACCGACGCCAGACCGTTGGCCTGGCTGACCGTAGGCTGGGTGTTCGGGATACTCGATATTACGTTAAGTGAATACATTGTATAGCCGGACAGAATTGCCGTTGCCGGGAAAACGGCTCCCCCACCAACGGCGTAAGTCGTCGGAGATGCCGACTCGACAGTGATGAGAAGATCGAGCGGGGCCGACGAGAGAGGAATACAATTCCCGACATCTATTGTGAAAACGCTCGATATACCCGTGCCGCTTGATACACCCGCTATCGGGAATACATCAGTCGGCCCGCCGGGAAGAAGCTGGGTTGTCGATTCAATGTAAATCGCGCTGATTTCACCCGGTACGCCGCCCGGTTTAGACTGGCCCTGCCAATCGAAGATCTCGATGTTCAGCCGGAGGTTGCCGCCGAAATTCAACGGGTCGAGGTAGTAAACATTGCTGCCGTTATCGGTGACATCAACGTGCATCGCTTCACGCGCGTTGGCCCCTGCTGGGAAGTCGCTCAGGGTCGGGGGTATCTGCGACGGCATCGCCCAGTTGGCAAGTACGGCATAATTGAATGTCACTTGCGGTCCGCCCGATACCGGGAATTTCAATTGATACTCACGAACATTCGAACTGCCGGGCATGAACGCGCCGCGATTGGTGATATTTGTGGGATTCATGAAAAATGACTTCACGTCGCCCGTCTTGGTTAGATGATCGGCGAAATATTTATATCCGTTCAGCAGGGAATTCGGAACATATGCCAAGGTGCCGAGTATGCCATGCGTATAACCCCAAAGACCGCTGGTGAGGAACTCATGGGAATTCATCCAGCGGGTGTACCCATCCGCGTTCAGGAGAGTTAAATCCGTGCCCCTCAATGGAAAATTCAACATTGGATCATGCACGCCTGTCAATGCACCGTCACCCATGACAACACCCTTCACATCGAAACCCGTGAACTGGGAAACACTCGGGAACGGGTGGGTTAACGTCACATCGAGTGTCAGTGTGCCTTGTGTTACAAAACCCGCCCAACTTGTCACGGCGACATTGATGTTGGCTAAGCTGCCACCCGGCGGTTGCAGGTATGAGACCACGTTAAGGCACCATTCGGCCTCACGCAGGGATATAACGCTGACTTCCCGGGTAATGCCGTCAATGCTGATGGAATACAGTCCCCACGGCAACACGGTGATGCCGTCCGTCTCGGGCTCACCTTCCCCCGGGATTTGTAATGCCGCGTAGGATGTTCCGTCGTCCGGCAATACCGGTTCACCTCCGCCTGAGCATCCCATCAAAAGGGACATCGTCGCGAACAGCAGGATAAGGCGCAGGGATATGGATCGGCAATGCATAATTCAATTCCTCCTTAAATTCAGAGAAGAGCACACCTGATTCAATTTAATTAGATCATATTAATATCCACTTCAGACCGGGTTTTCATGCATGTAGAAGGCTGTTTCCGCATTTCGCAACACCCCGGAGCGTTAGAATAATGCTAAACGTCATTATTTACAATTGACAGTTATTACTATACGCTATAAACTCAAATATATAATACCCGGAGGGTGAGTCCAGTTGGCCCAAAATCAAGATGACGTTAACGACAGAATCCTCACATTCAAAGAGGCCGAGCAATATCTGAAAATTCCCCGCTCAACTCTGTATAAACTTCTGCAAGAGGGAAGAATCCCCGCACGTAAGGTGGGTCGACACTGGCGCTTCATAAAAAAAGAACTTGATGAATGGCTCCGTTCCTACCCCGAAGGCCGAACCCCGGGCTTCATACGGCCATATTGCTGGCAGTATATGAAAAGCAGCGATGCCAAGGACAAACATGCATGCCCGAAATGCATTGTTTACCGATCAAAAGCCCTCGACTGTTTCCAACTGAAGAGCGATATCACGCATCAGAAGGTTTATTGCAAGGGTGAATGCCGCGATTGCGAGTACTACATCAAATTCTTCGGCGATTGAAAACACGTTTATGAAATGAACAACGACCGGCTGTAAGCCGGTTTTTTCTTTACGCCGTAGCGGATGATCTAAGACCAATCCCACTTGGCAAATAATTTTCCATAAGCTGGGTGCCGCACACTTCAGTGTGCGTGTATCCCTGATTATAAGCCGGGTGCCGCCTACA
>CBDVBS010000218.1:0-6729 GCA_965372275.1 uncultured bacterium
GCCGGGAAAACAAGCGCCCTGCGTGTCTTCGAGGATCTCGGCTACTTCTGCATTGACAACCTTCCGCCCGCGCTTATCGGCAAGCTCATAGAGCTGTGCCTTCTCAGTGGTACAGATATCAGGAGTGTCGCCCTCGTTATCGACATTCGCGGCCGCGAACTGTTCGAGGGATTCCATGATGCCGTCGCCGAACTGAAAGAGGGCGGTTACGACATCAAGGTGCTCTATCTCGAAGCGGAGGACTCCCTTCTCGTTCGCCGCTACAAGGAAACGCGGCGGCTTCATCCGTTGGCGGGTGAAAAAGGAAGCATCATCGACGGCATCACCGAGGAAAAACGCCGACTCGAACCCATCCACCAGCTTGCTGATTATATGCTCGATACCACCAACCTGTCGGTCGGCGAATTGAAGTCATACATTTATGATTTCATCCAGAAGGGCAAACGTACGCTGCAATTGGGGGTACGCATTGTTAGTTTCGGGTACAAGTGGGGCATCCCGCTTGACGCCGACCTTGTATTCGATGTCCGGTTCCTTCCCAACCCGTTTTACGAAGAGGAGTTGAAGGACCTGACAGGTAACAACGATGAGGTCGTGGAATATGTCATGCGCAGTCCGGCGGGCAAGGAATTTCTCAAGATGCTGACGGAATTCGTATTTTTCCTTATCCCGCATTTCGTCAGTGAAGGCAAGATGCTGCTGAATGTCTGCATCGGATGCACCGGCGGTGTTCATCGGTCTGTCGTTTTGGCGAACGAGCTTGCGCGGCAGTTGAGCAGCTACGATGTAAAAGTTTCTACGGTTCACAGGGATATTGTCAGGATATGATATGCAACTACGCCCATTGACAAGGGTTTCTAATACAATACATCAACATGGGAGGACAACATGGGACTCAAAGTAGCACTTAACGGATTCGGACGTATTGGAAGGCATATTTTCAGGGGGCACTATGGGAATCCGGATTTCGAGATTGTGGCCATCAACGATCTGCTGCCCAACGAAATCATGGCCTACCTGCTGAAGTACGACTCGGTGTACAAAACCTGGGAGCATGATGTCAAGCACGACGATAACAATATCATCGTGGATGGCAAACCCGTGGCTTACAGCAGCGTCAGGGAAATTGAAAAGCTGCCATGGGGCGATTTGGGAATCGACCTCGTGATTGAAGCAACCGGTGTTTTTACGAAACGCGTTGATCTGAAGAAATACATCGACATCGGGCCGAAGAAAGTGGTCCTCACCGCTCCCGGTAAGGGCGATGGACCCGATGTCACTATAGTTATGGGATGCAACCACGGCGAGTATGATCCGGCCAGGCATCATATCGTTTCGAACGCTTCATGCACGACCAACTGCTTTGCGCCGATGGTCAAAGTACTGAAGGAGAATTTCGGCATCGTGAACGGCCTGATGACGACCATCCATGCCTACACGGCGACCCAGAGCCTTCTTGATGTTGCCCAGAAGGACAAGGGCAGGAGTCGCGCTGCTGCGTTGAATTTTTCGCCATCAACAACCGGGGCGGCAAAGGCTATCGGTCTTGTTATTGAGGGCTTGGATAAAAAACTCAATGCGATGGCGTTCAGGGTACCCGTGCCGACCGTAAGTGCAGTCGATTTCACATGCAACCTCGCGAAAGCGGTAACAAAGGATGAAATCAATGCCGCGTTCAAGAAAGCGGCGGATGGCGAGCTTAAGGGCATCATACAGTATGTCGAGGACGAACTCGTGTCGGGAGACTTCATCGGCGACTCTCATTCCTGCAGTTTCGACCCGATGTGGACCACTGTAGTCGATGGCACCCTCGTTAAAACGATCGGCTGGTATGATAACGAGTGGGGCTATTCGTGCAGGATGATCGACCTTGTAAAAATGATTGCCGCGAAATGGTAGTCGATGATGCATATCATCCGGTACTTTCAATATCGGAAAGCGGATGATATTAAGGAATGGGGGATTGATGACTATATTACGAAACGAGGATTATGAATGAATCTGCCTCACGTTAAAGATGCTGATGTTGCCGGGAAAAGGGTTTTCCTGCGATGTGATCTGAATGTGCCGCTCGGCGAGTGGGGGACGATAGACGATGAAACGCGTGTGGATGCCAGCATGAAAACCATCAGGCATTTAATGGATGCTGGCGCCAAGTTAATCGTATCATCCCATCTCGGACGACCCGACGGCAAGCCGGATGACAAGTACTCACTTAAACCGGTCGCGAAATGTCTCAGCGACAAGCTCGGTTTCGAAGTGCCGTTGATCGTGGATTATTATGAAGGTGATATACCCCCCGGATTAACCGATATTGGTGACGGCAAGGTAGTGCTTCTGGAAAATCTCCGGTTTCATCCGGGTGAAACGGACAATGATCCCGAATTCGCCGGCAGGTTGGCGTCATTCGCCGATATCTATGTCAACGACGCTTTCGGCACCTGCCACCGGGCACACGCGTCGGTTGTCGGTGTAGCACAGAAGCTTCCGCATTATGCCGGGTACCTTGTTTTCGAAGAGGTCGGGAATCTCGATAAGCTGTTCGATCTCGATGATTCCAGTAAGCCGTTCGTCGTAGTCCTCGGCGGGGCCAAGGTCAAGGATAAAATCGGCGTTATTCAAAATCTCTTCGAACGTGTCGATGCCATACTCATCGGCGGTGGTATGGCATTCACTTTCCTGAAGGCAAGGGGACATTCGGTTGGGATTTCGATTGTTGATGATAAATACCTCGATGATGTAGAGGGTCTGCTTAAACGCGCCGAAGAATTGGGTGTGAATATCGAATTGCCGATCGACCTTATTATCGCAGATGATAAAACCGCCAACGCGGTATGGAAAACCAGCGGTGTTGATATCGAAGATCCACTCTGGATGGGTCTTGATATCGGTCCGCAGACAATCAACAAGTTCCGGGGATATCTCGTCAATGCCCGTACCGTTTTTATCAACGGACCAATGGGGGTATTCGAACAAGAGCCGTTCCAGTCAGGGACGGCGGATATCCTGCGTGTCGTGGCATCCTCCAACGCGTTCAGCATAATAGGCGGTGGCGATACTCTCTCCGCTGCGGGGAAGTTCCATCTGCTGTCCCGTTTTACCCACGTATCGACCGGGGGCGGCGCGAGTCTCGAATACCTGTCGGGGATCGAATTGCCCGGCTTAAAAGTATTGAAATCCTGATTATCCTGTCTTGTGATGGTGCGCTATGCGTCAACCCGCCCTGATGGGCAACTGGAAAATGAATAAAGAGTTCTCCTCGGCTACCGGATTCGTCGAGGAGTTTTTCAAACTCGCCCCGGATGTCGGTGGTGAGATTGAGATCGTCCTGTTTCCGCCGTACCCGCTTATCAGGCCCGTTGTCGAGGCCGCGAAGAGCGCGCGCTGGTCGGATTCGATCGAGATTGGCGCACAGGATATGCACCCCGGTGAGCGCGGCGCTTTCACCGGTGCCGTCAGCGGGATGTGCCTTAAATCGGTCGGTGCCACATGGATTATCGTCGGACATTCGGAGCGAAGGAATATCTTCGGTGACGGCGACGATATCGTCAATACAAAACTCAAAGCGGCACTCGCACATAAATTGCGTCCGGTGTTGTGCGTTGGTGAATCCCTTGAAATCCGGGAAGCCTTAGAGCATGAGGATTATGTATCCAATCAGCTCGACAGGGCGTTCGACGGGATAAGCGCCGATGATGTGGATGTTGTGACGGTCGCCTATGAACCCATATGGGCGATAGGGACGGGGCGTACCGCGACGGATGCGGAAGTGGCCCCTATGATGATGGTTATACGTCAATGGGCCGATAAGACCGGATTCCCGGGCGGCGGTGATTCATTGCGCGTGCTGTATGGCGGCAGTGTCACACCGGAGAACACATCTGAGCTTTACGGAATCGAGGGTGTGGATGGATTCCTCGTCGGTGGTGCATCGCTGGAGGCATTCAGCTTCGCGGGAATTCTTGATGTAATGGTCAAAGGCAAGTAATAAATTGCATATAGGTAAGAGGAAAACAAAGAGCATCTTGATCCTTGACCTTGAAGGAAGGCTCGACATACCGGGTGCCGCCCTGCTTAAGAAGACGATCCGTGAGCAGATGGAGGAAGGCTCCCGCTTATTCGCCTTGAATTTCGCGAAAGTCGATTACATCGGGAAGGATACCGTCGGGACAATCGTATCAGTGAAAAAGGAAATAACAAGGGGCGAAGGCAAATTCGTTATCTTCGCTCCCCATTGGGACGTAAAGGAATATGTTGAGCGGTTTTCCTTCCAGGCGGATATACCGATTTACGATGATGAAACCCAGGCACTTGAAGCCCTTGGTGAAGTTCCCGACGCCAGGGAACCCGGTGAGAAAGTCTATCTTGCACTCGGATCATCGAGCGCCTTCAAGGAAATATTCTGGACAATAAAACGGTTAGGCGGGATTCCGGTCGAACGTTTCGAGGAAGTTGAGCAGGCGAAGCATGGAATGGCGCAGCTAAAAGTTGGCGTGGTTCTACTCGACGCGCTCCTGCCCCGGAACTCCGCGGCAGATGCGTTGAAGGAACTTCGTTTGGAGGAATGGTGCAGGGATGCCGCTATTCTCGTTGTCGGTCCCGATTCGTCACGCTCGATGTATAATGCGATGCGGGATTACGGCGCGGACGATTTCGTGCCCATTCCGTTTGAGCGCGAGGAACTCGTAAGCTCGATCGACAAGGGCCAGTTCTTCGAACTTCTGAAACGGAAATTTGATCTTTTCGCAGAAGGATATTACGAAAAGAAGAGACGCATGTAGCAGGGCTGTTATAAGATGATTAATTTCTCGAGGGAAATGTTTCCGGATACCCGATGCTTCATGATCTATGACCAGATCTACCTGAGGCATCGTACCGGCAACCATCCCGAGCATCCCCAGCGCCTCATCTGGATCAAGAAGGCCCTTGAGGAATCGGATATCGCATTCAAGCTCGACTGGCTGACTCCGCGTAAGGCCGATGAATCGGAGGTGCGGCGGGTTCACGGCGAGAAGTATATCGAAACGGTACGGGCGACCTGCGAGAAAGCGGGGGACGGTTATCTCAGGCTGGATATCGATACGGTTATTTGCGGCGACAGTTATGAAGCGGCGCTTTATGCGGTCGGCGGGTTGGAGCTGGCCATCGATTATGCCCTGGGAAGCGGGTATGCATCGTCATTTGCCTTGGTCAGGCCGCCCGGACATCATGCGTTTCCTGACGGGAGCATGGGATTCTGCCTGTTCAATAATGTTGCGATCGGCGCAAAGTATGCCATAGACCATAGCAAGCTCGACCGCATAATGATAATCGATTGGGACCTGCATCACGGTAACGGCACCCAGGATGTTTTCTATGATGATCACCGCGTGTTCTATATCTCCCTCCACCAGTGGCCGCATTACCCCGGTACCGGAACCGCTGATGAAATTGGTGAAGGCAAAGGCGAGGGCTTCACGCTGAACCTCCCGCTTCCGGCCGGTAGCGGCGACAGCGAATATGGCCACTGTTTCCTGGAACTTGTCGGCCCGCTGACAATGGCATACAAGCCGGAGTTAATACTTGTATCAGCGGGTTATGACAGTCACTGCGATGACCCACTTGGCCTGATGCGTGTCACAAGCGGTGAATTCGGCAGGCTCTCTTACTATCTCAGATGTCTTGCCAGGGAAACCGGGGCGCGTCTCGCATTCACTCTCGAAGGCGGCTATGACCTGCAGGCATTGGGGGACAGCGTGGTTGAGACGGTACGTTCCCTCGTTTACGACAGTCCAGATGAATCCTGCCTGCCGAAACCGTTCAAAGTCACCGATGATGTGCTGGAATTGGTTGAGCAGCAGAAGCAGCGTATCGGGAAATACTGGCCCGACCTGTCGTGACGATTACACCATATGTGGTATAAATTACATGAACTGAACATTTCCCCGCCCCACGGCGGGTTTTAAGCATCATCATATTTTCCATCGGGGGATAGAATGGCTTGGAGGTTCACGGTGAAGCTGAAGAATGTCGCATGGTTTGTTGCGGGACTGGTGTTGGGGACGATTCTTGTCGGTGCCGCATATGCTGCGAGGCCCGGCGAGGTGGATGATCCACTCATCTCATTGAGCTATCTAAAGACCGGGACGGCTTTCAAGCATGTTATCCTGAACGATGGAGAAAAAATCGAAATCGCTCCGGGCGAGGAATTCATCCTGCTCGATGGCCGGATCAAGCTTGAGTGTGTGGGTGATTTTCAGGCGTATGATATCACGAGGGGCAAGTCCAGCAATAATCCCGGAGATGTGGATAAGAACCACCTGGTGATCTTTCTCGGGAACAGCGAGGTCTCAGTATTTGCCAGGGGGGAAGCAGAATGTCTCGTGCGAGGTGTAGTCATTGAGTAACCGGTTTGCGCAAATTATTGCATCCCTATTGTTCATTGGTGTAGCAACAGTATTGTTGTTCATACCATCAGCGATTGCTGCCGAGGGAGACGAGGGTGAGGGAACCTCCGTTCCCGCTGAAACAGGGGAGGGCGAAGAATACGAGCCGGTTGTCAAGGAGATCATCAGCGAATTCGGCATTTGGGAAAACGAAAGAGCGGAAGAAATGGTCGATGAGATTGGCGGTGAGCTAATTAACGCAGCCGGTGAGATCCCGCCTGAAAAAGAGATAAGGTTCATTCTTCTCGATAAAGATGATGTAAACGCTTTTGCCATGGCGGATGGTCATATCTTCCTTTTTCGC